>DATCEZ010000020.1:0-3067 GCA_036509775.1 Acidimicrobiales bacterium | reverse complement strand
CCTCCTTGGCACGGCCGGCATCAGCGAGGTCGACCTCACACCGATCTGGTACAAGGAGGCGGCGCTGATCGGCTCCATCGATCACACCGTGGACACGCATGCGGCCCCGGGTCTCGCCGGTGGGCCGGATCGTCACTCGGTCGACCGCGCCATCGACGTCCTCGCCGCCGGCCTGCTCCCGGAGGCCGTCGTCGTCACGCATGAGTTCGCACTCGACGACTACCGGGAAGCCATAGAGACCGCCATTGACCGCACGACATCCCAGGCGATCAAGGTGGTCTTCCGTCCCTGAGACCATGACGCACGACGCACGGGGCACCAGGTGGCAACGGCCGGCCCGATGCGCCCTCCTGCTCGTTGCCTTTGGCTCCCTGCTCGGCGCCACGGTGTGCTTCCGCGTCACATCAGCTACGGCGGCCACAGCGGCCCGTGCCGCCGTCACCAACCTCGGACCCGGACCTCGGTCGGCCTACCGCTGCAATTTCAACGTCGACACGGATGCGTTCACGGGCGCCGACGGTACGGCGTCGGCGATCGGCTGGCTCGGCGACCACAACAGCATCATCACCTGTCTCGGCGGCACGTTCGTGATCCAGGACGGCCCCGACGGGCTCTTTCAGGACTACGGCTTCGGGATCTACGACGGGCAGCGAACCACCTGGGCCGATGCCGACGGATATCTGCCGGCCCAGGTGACGACATTCAGCCTTCGCCGCGGCGTCAGGGCCTCCATCACCGAGTTCGCCGACCGTGTCGTCCTGCATGGCGACCCCTACGTCGCCGTCTACAGCCGCGTGCACATCGTCAATGCCACGGGACGCACTGTTGCGGCCGACCCACTCGCCTCTCCTGGCCTCGTCCCTCTCGACGACGCCCCCGATGCCGTCCCTGCCCACCACGACGTCGACCACGACTACGTCGTCGTCTCCGACCGCTTCGGCGGCCTCGATCCCTGGCCCGACGCCGGTACCCTCCGGTCGGCGGGCAGCCTCAGCGTCCACTTCGCCCATATGCAGGCGTTCTGGAATGCCCAACTCGCCGCCATCGCCCGCATCAACGTGCCCGACCGGTCACTCGTCGACGCCTACGACAGCGGTTTCATCACGACGCAACTGACCCGCAGCGGCAACGACCTCAATACCGGAGTGAACGGCTACGAGAGCGAGTTCAGCCACGACGTGGTGGGCATCCTCACCACACTGTTCACGCAGGGTTCGTACCGCGACGCCCAGGCGCTCTTGACCGAGGCCCGCAGTGTGGTCGGAGCCCCCGGTCAGTACGTCGACGGCCTGTGGACGTACCCCGTGCCGTGGGCCGTGTACCTCCTCAAGACCGGTGACAAGGCGTTCGTGGCACAGAATTTCTCCGCGGGTGGCAATGACCCGACGGAACCGAGCATCGAAGACGCCGCCCACGCGATTGCGGCCGGCCGGACCGGGCCGATGGGGACGATGGAGGCCACCGACGACATCGACACGCAGGGCTTCTGGACGACCGATGACTTCGAAGCCCTGCTCGGCTTGGCGGCCTACCGTTACCTGGCGTCAGCCCTCGGCAACACCTCGGAGGCGTCCTGGGCGTCGGCGCAGTACGCCAGCCTTCTCACGGCGACGAACTCCGTCCTCACAGCGACGATCAGCCAAGGTCACCTCGACTACCTTCCCTGCTCTCTGTTGCAGCCGAACAGCGCCAACCGATGCAACAACCCCAAGGACGCCAACTGGACCTCACCGATCGGCAACTGGGCCTGGGAGGCCTCGCTCTTCGGTGCCCCGGTCGACGGGCCCGGACTGAGCATGATCGATGCCACGTACGCGTACGGCTTCGGCCGCCTGCGCGGGCTGCTTCCGCCGGACACGACGGGCGGATTCCCCGGTGACTACTACTCCAGCGCCTACAACGCGGCGCAGGGTGCCGCCGGTCTGGCCAGCTCGCAGCACCGCGATCAGGGCATTCTGAACTTCGAATTCATGGTCGCCAACACGCAGAGCGGGCCGCTCTCGTGGTGGGAGAGCTCGAGTGCTCCCGATCCCCACACGCCCTGGGTGGGCCGCCACCCGTCGACCGGCCAGGGCTCGTCCCCACACGCCTGGGGCATGGCCGGCGCAGACAAGGTGCTGCTCGACTCACTCGTGGCGCAACGGTCGGACGGGTCCCTGGTGGTCGGTCGCGGTCTCCCGCCCGGCTGGCTCGACCGCGGCACGCCGATTTCGGTGACCAACTTCCCGACGACCGCCGGCCACCGGGCCACCGTCACCATTACCTCTGTGGGCCGGTCAGTCTCGCTGTCGTTGCGAGGCTCTCCGCCCGCAGGACCCGTACAGTTCCAACTGCCGTCCTTCGTCCACAACATTGCCGGCGCGTCGACGGGGACGGTCGACGGGGCCACGGGAACCGTCACCCTGGCGCCGCATATCCGTCACGTCACCGTCAATCTGCGGCACGCACCGTAGCGAGGACTAGAACACTTCGGCCCTGGTCGGAGGCCATGCGTTCCTGCAGCATGGTCGGCGTGGGGCCGGAAGCAGGAGGCGATGTGGCGGAACACGGTTGGGGCAGGCGGGGGCGGAGCCCACAATGGGCCAGAAGCCCCAGAAAGCTTTGCGGGGACGGGGCGTTCTCCTGGTGATGCAACCCAGGAATAACGCTGACGTCCCCCTCCACAGCCAGATCATCGACGGGGCAACCCTCTACCTCTGCCGTCAGGGCCAGCGCTGGGTCGTCGTCATTGAGTCAGCCCGCGTCACCGGCGCTGTGCCGTTCCATCACGCAGGCGGTGACAACCTCGGCGCCCGGTTCGAATTACTCACACTGGCCCGCCTGGCCTGTCCGGACGCAACCGTCATGAGCACTGACGGGGCTTTGACCTCCGCGGACTACGAATGGCGAGTGGAGGTGCGCGGAATTGCGGCCAGACCGGGCGATCTCGGGGTTGCACTGCAGCGCGAACTCACCACCGGGTCCGCAGACGAGAGGGACGCACCGAAGCGGCCGGTGATCGGGCGGGGCTGCCACTGGGGTCAGAGCCCGTCATTCTCGGGCCGGCCGCGCACGTTCTGACCGTTCC
>DATCEZ010000019.1:0-4013 GCA_036509775.1 Acidimicrobiales bacterium | reverse complement strand
AGGAGGATCCGCGGGCCGACCGCATCTGGGGCACGGTGCCCCGACTGGTCGAAGACGCCGCGCTGCGGCACGGCGACACCGAGGCGCTGGTTGACGGGGCGTTACGGCTCACCTACGCCCAGCTGGCCCATGAGGTCGATCGCTACGCCCGCGGCTTCGTGGCCGCCGGCGTCGGCGCCGGGGACCGGGCCGCCATGTGGGCGCCCAACTGCGCCGAATGGATGCTGGCCGCCCTCGGGCTGCTGCGCGCCGGCGCCGTGCTCGTCCCGCTGAACACCCGGTTCAAAGGCGGTGAAGCGGCGTACATCATCCGCGACGCCGGCGCCTCGACGTTGGTGACGGTGCGGGGCTTCCTGGGCGCCGACTATCCGGCCATGCTCGAAGACCAGGACACCGGGGACCTGGCCCGCATTGTGCTGCTGCGCGACGACGGTGAGACGGCGCCGGCGCGCCGCGGGGGCGCCCCCGTGTCGTTGACCGGCCTGGAGGCGTTCCTCGCCGCCGGTGAGGACGTCGACCCGGCGACGATCGCTGCCCGGGCGGCTGCCGTGCAGCCCGACGATCTTTCGGATCTGATCTTCACGTCGGGCACGACCGGCCATCCCAAAGGTGCGGCGGCGACCCACGCGCAGTCACTGCGGACGTTCGGGACCTGGTCGTCCATCGTCGGGCTCACCGCCGGCGACCGCTACCTCGTCGTCAATCCCTTCTTCCATACCTTCGGGTACAAAGCGGGCATCCTGGCCTGCCTCATGGCCGGGGCCACCGTGGTGCCCGAGCCCGTCTTCGACCCGGCGGCCGTCATGGCCCGCATCGGCGCCGAGCGCATCAGTGTGCTGCCGGGACCGCCGACCCTCTACCAGACGCTGTTGGCGGACCCCCGGCGTGCCGAGCACGACCTGTCGTCCCTCCGCCTCGGGGTCACCGGTGCGGCGGTCGTGCCGGTCGAGTTGGTGCAGGCCATGCGCGACGAGCTCGGCTTCGACACGGTGCTGACCGCATACGGTCTGACCGAGTCGTGCGGGACGGTCACCATGTGCCGGCGCAGCGATCCGCCCGAGGTCGTCTCGGCCACATCTGGCCGGGCCATCCCCGGCCTGGAGGTGCGGGCCGTCGCCGGCGGTGCCGACGTCGCGCCGGGCGAGCCGGGCGAAATCGTGGTGCGGGGCTACACGGTCATGCCCGGCTACTGGGGCAACGAGGCGGCGACGGCTGAGGCGATCGACGCCGACGGCTGGCTGCACACGGGCGACATCGGGGTCCTCAGTGCGGCCGGCAACGTCACCATCACCGACCGGGTCAAGGACATGTACGTCGTCGGCGGCTTCAACGCCTACCCCGCCGAAATAGAGGCCATTCTGCGCGGCCACGAGGACGTGGGCCAGGTGGCCGTCGTGGGTGTGCCGGACGAGCGGATGGGCGAGGTGGGCTGCGCCTATGTCGTGCCCACGGCGACCGCGGCCGCGGACGACCCCCTTAGGATCGGGCGGGCGATCCTGAGCTGGTCCCGGGGCGTCATGGCCAACTACAAAGTCCCCCGGAGCGTCGTCCTGGTCGACGCGCTGCCGGTGAACGCCAGCGGGAAAGTGTTGAAGCGGGAGCTCCGCCAGCGCCATGCGGACGGCGCGGACGCGGCGATCACGAACGAGTCGTAGGAAACGAGAGGAGCACACAATGCGAGGCATCGTCTACACCGGCGAAGGGGTCGAGGTCACCGACGAGCTGGAGGTGCGCGGCCCCGGAGCGAACGAGGTCCAGATCCGCATACAGGCGGCCGGGGTATGCCACTCCGACCTGTCGGTGATCAACGGCACCATCCCCTTTCCGGCTCCGGCCGTGCTCGGCCACGAGGGCGCCGGCATTGTCGAAGCCGTGGGCGACGCCGTCCGGTCCGTGAAGCCCGGCGACCACGTCGTCATCGCCACGCTGGCCGCCTGCGGCGCCTGCCGCGCGTGCAGCACGGGGCACCCGACGTGGTGCAAGAGCTCGCTCGGCAACATTTCGACGCCCTTCACCTTCAAGGGCGAGCCGGCGTCGAACTTCGCCGCCGCCTCGGTCTTCTCCGAGGTCACCATCGTCAACGAGGTGCAGGCCGTCCGCATCCCCAAGGACATCCCTTTCTCGTCGGCCTGCCTCATCGGTTGCGGCGTCCTGACCGGCGTCGGCGCCGTCCTCAACCGGGCCAAGGTCAAGCCGGGTGACACGGCGGCGGTCTTCGGCGTCGGCGGCGTCGGTCTCAACGTGATTCAAGGCCTGCGCATCGCGGGCGCCACGAGAATCGTGGCCGTCGACACGATGGCGGCCAAGGAGACGTTGGGCCGCCAGTTCGGCGCCACCCACTTCGTCGATGCCAGCACCGGCGACGCCGCGGCGGCGGTGCGCGAGCTCGTGCCCGCCAACCGGGAATCGGCCGCCGGGGCACTCTTCCCGCTCGGCGGCGTGACGTGGGCCTTCGACTGCGTCGGCCACCCGGCCGTGCTGCGCAGCGCCCTGGACTGCCTCGACTGGGCCGGCAATGCGGTCGCCATCGGCATCCCGCCCCGGGGCACGGAGGTGGCGGTGGACGTCAACGCACTGGCCTACGTCGACCGGGGGTTGCTGGGCTGCCGCTACGGCTCGGCCCGGCCCCACCACGACATCCCGCTCATGGTCGACTTCTACAAGTCCGGGATGCTCATGCTCGACGAGCTGGTGTCCCTGACCCGTCCCCTCGACCGTTTCGGCGAGGTCATCGACGAGATGCATGCCGGGCGCGTGGCGCGTGGCGTGCTCACCTTCGACTAGAAACAGGCCATGCCAACGATGCCTGCGGCCCGAGCGCGATCGTGAAGGGCGTCATCCTCGCTGGTGGCACGGGCTCGCGCCTGTTTCCCCTGACCCGGATCACGAACAAGCACCTCCTGCCGATCTACGACCGCCCGATGATCGCCTGGTCGATTGAGGCGCTGGTCTCGAGCGGCATCGACGAGATCATGCTCGTCACCGGTGGCACCCACGCCGGCGAGTTCCTGCGCCTGCTCGGCAACGGTCGCGAGTACGGCATCAACCAGCTGTCGTACGCGTACCAGGAGAAGGCCGGCGGCATCGCCGAGGCACTCGGGCTGGCGGCGCACTTCGCCGAGGGCGGGCCGGTGCTCGTCATGCTGGCCGACAACATCGTCGAGCGGTCGATCCGGCCCATGGTCGACGCGTTCTGCGCCGATCCCGTCGGGGCGCGTATCCTCTTGTCCAAGGTGGACGAGCCCGAGCACCTGCGCCACCTGGGCGTGCCCGTCTTCGGGGCGGACGGCCGCGTGACGCACATCGACGAGAAGCCCGAGCAACCGGCCTCCGACTACTGCGTGACCGGGATCTACTGCTACGAGGCGGGTGTGTTCGACATCATCGGCGATCTCGTCCCCTCCGGCCGGGGCGAGCTGGAGATCACGGACGTGAACAACCACTACGTCGGGAAGGGCCAGATGGCGCACGACGTGCAGGAGGGCTTCTGGGGTGACGCCGGGGAGTCCATCGAGGCTTACTACGCCGTGAACGACTTCGTGCGCCAGAACGGCGCCAACTCGGCCTAGAGACCCGGCGGCGCCCCAAGGCCGGGGGCGGGCGTCAGTCGGACCGGACCTCAGTCGGGACGGGTCCTCAGTCGGGACGGGTCCTCAGTCGAGACGAGGCTCGGCCGGCACGCCGATACGGGCCCGGCGGATGGTCTCGGCGATGCCGGTCCCGTCGAGTCCGAGGCTGGCCAGGATGTCGTCGGCCTTCCCCTGCGCCAGGTACTGCCGGGGGACACCCAGGATCCGGATGGCGGGGACGGGCAGGCCCGCCGCTTCCACGTGCGCCGCCATGGCGTCGAGGAGGAAGGCGCCGGCACCACCGTGGCGGACGCCGTCCTCCGCCGTGACGACCAGGCGGTGGCGCGCCGCGTCGTCGAGCATGTCGGCATCGGCGGGCGAAACGACACGGGCGTCCCACACGGTGGCGTCGATGCCCTCCGCCGCCAACTCGTCGGCTGCGCT
>DATCEZ010000018.1:0-2405 GCA_036509775.1 Acidimicrobiales bacterium | reverse complement strand
CGGTTACCCCCAGGCGCCTTTCGAAGGATCCTTCGAGCTACGGCCCTTCGGCATCGCCACGGTCAGGCTCCACGGCGCCTGACTCCGAGGGCGAGGGCCGGTTGGCGGTGAGCAGGCGCTCGCCGACCCCCCGGAGCTCCTCCAGATCACGCAGGACCTCCGAGAGACGCTCCCAGCGCACGTTGCGGCGGCGATCGGCCGCGGCGCCGGCGCCGTCGGCCTCCTGACCGGCCCGGCCGCACCACCACAACTGCACGCGGCCCAGATCCTTGAGGAGGCGCGGCCGCAGCGCCTGCGCCGTGAACTCGTCCGGCGCCTCCTGCGCGAGCGCCGTGTGGAAATCGTCGGACATCAACACGGTGCCGGGGTTGCCGATATTCACGATCCGGTGCGCCAGGTTCACCGTCGGTCCGAAGTAGTCGCCGTCGCGCACGAGCACCGGCCCACAGGCCAACCCCACCCGGACATCTGAAAGGAGGTCGTCGTCGGCGTAGGCGTCGGCCAGGCTGAGACCGATGCGCGCCGCGGCAGCGACGCTGTCGACCACGAACATCACCTCGTCGCCGATCATCTTGACCACCCGGCCGCGGGCGCTGGTCACGATGTCATGGGAGATCTCTTCGAAACGTCGCACGACCGCAGCGAGCTCCTCGTCGCTCAAGTGCTGGCTCAGGAGCGTGAAGCCGACCATGTCGGCGAACCCAACGGCGATCACCGGGCTCTGCCCCGGCGCCAGTCCGTGGCTGCGCAGCATCATGTTGCGCTGAATCCCGGCCGCCACCTGCCGGCGCCACACGAACTCCAGCAGCTTGGCCATGGCGGGAATGGTGACGTCGGCAATGCTGGCAAACGCCTCGGCGGAGAGGACCGGGTCCACCTCCGCGCTGACCATGTCCCCCGGCACGAGTTCCGCCTCCGCAATACGGGCCATGGACGAACCGATGACGCGGGCCATCTGGACCGCCGTCTCGGCGTCGGCGGCCCCGAGCGCCTGCAAACCCTGGAAGAGGCGCACGGCCTCGAGGTCCAGGTCCGTGAACGCCCGGTCGTCGTCGTCAACGCCGGGGAAGCCGAGGGCGCGCCAGAAGCGCTCCAGCATGTCGACGCTCACGCCGGTCAGCTCGGACACCTCGGACCTCGTGTAGCGGCGACGCGAGGGCACCAACAGGCGGTCCGCCACGAAGAGATCGATCACACCATCCTCGACGGCCTGGTCGATCTCCTCCTCCGCGGCACCATGCATCAGGAGGATCTCGCGGACATGCTCGAGCGCAGCCTCCCGGCGCGCCTCGTCGTCCGCGTGGGGCAGGCTGTCGTAGCTGTGGAACAACCCGCTCACGTGGGGAGGCCCTTGAGGAGCGCCGCGTCCCACTCGGGACGGGAGGGACGGCGCATCAGGTTCAACAATGCCTCGGAGGGTGAACAGCGTCCTTCCACGATGGCCTGGACCTGCTCCGCGATCGGCATCTCGACGCCATTGGCCTGGGCCAGCCCGACCAGGGGCCCTGCGCTCTTGATGCCTTCCGCCACCATGTGCATGCCTCCGACGATGTCCTCGAGCGACTGTCCCTCTCCGAGCGCGAAGCCCACCGTCCGATTCCGGCTCTGGGGGCTGGCGCAGGTCGCCACCATGTCGCCGACGCCGGCCAGCCCGCCGAAAGTGAGCACCTTCCCACCCAGCGCGACGCCCAGGCGCCCCAGTTCGGCCAGACCCCGCGTGATCAGGACCGCCCGGGTGTTGTCTCCGAGCCCGAGTCCGTCGCCGATCCCGGCGGCGATGGCCATGACGTTCTTCGTTGCTCCGGCGATCTCACACCCCACGACGTCGGTGCCCATGTAGGTGCGGAACGTGCGGGTGTGCACCAGCGCCTGTACCCGGCTCGCGAGCTCCTCGTCCGCCAGGGCGACCACGCAGGCGGCCGGATGCCCCTGTGCCACCTCGCGGGCGAGGTTCGGGCCGGTGAGGACGCCGGCCGGTATTCCCGGAAGCACCTCACCCACGACCTGGGACATGCGCAGGTTGGTCCCCATCTCAATTCCCTTGGCCAGGCTGACGACCGCCTGAATCCCGTCGGCCAGCGGCTGCATGGCGGTGAGCACGGAGCGGAAGCCGTGGGAAGGGACCGCCATGAAGACGATGCTCACACCCTGGAGCGCCTCCTCGAGCGACGCCGTGACCGTGAGCCCGTCGGGAAGCTGTACTTCCGGGAGATACTTCTCATTCCTGCGTGTCTGCGCCATGGAAGCGGCAAGCTCAGGTGAGCGCACCCAGAGTGAGGCGGGACGTGACGCGCCGACGATCGTCCCGACCGCAGTACCCCAGGACCCCCCGCCGATCACCGCCACCCGGTCGCTCATGGCACCAGAGCCTACGGCGGCCCCGCAACGGAGTTGGCCTGGCCCCG
>DATCEZ010000017.1:0-2482 GCA_036509775.1 Acidimicrobiales bacterium | reverse complement strand
GTGGGCGGGAGGTGGCAGCGGCGTGGCCATGCTCGGCCTGCCGGGCTCGGTCGGCGTGTCGGCCGGTGCCGTGGCCGACACCGAGGTCGTGCCCTACAACGTGGTCCCCGAGGTCGACGAGCAGGTCGCCTGCGTGATCGTCGAACCGGTGGCGGCGAACATGAACCTCGTGGCGCCCGCACCGGGGTTTCTCGAGGGGCTGCGCGCCGTCTGCAGCGCCGCCGGCGCGCTCCTCATCTTCGACGAGGTCATCACCGGCTTCCGGCTCGGTCCAGCGGGAGCGACGGGTTGGTCCGGCGTGACGCCCGACCTGTGGTGCTTCGGCAAGGTGATCGGCGGCGGGCTGCCGGTCGGTGCCTTCGGCGGGCGATACGAGTTGATGGCCGAACTGGCACCGGGCGGACCCGTCTACCAAGCCGGCACCTTGTCGGGGAACCCGCTCGCCACTGCGGCGGGGCTGGCCGTCCTCGACGCCGTGACACCGGCCGACTACGACGCCCTGGCTGCTCGTGTCGCGTTGTTCGCCAAGGGCCTCGAGTCGGCGGTGGCGTCCGGCGGGCTGGCTGTCGCCGTGCCGACGGTGGGACCGCTGGTCGGGCTCTTCGTGGCTCCGGCCGACGCGGGACCGCTGGCGGCGCCGACCGACTACGAGAGCGCGCGGGCGATCGCCTCGGGCGAGACCTACTCGCGCTTCTTCCATGCCATGTTGCGCCGCGGCGTGGCGCTGGCACCGGGCGCCTACGAGGTGATGTTCCCCGGCCTGGCCCACGACGACGACGTCCTGGCCCGCGTCGCCGAGGCGGCGGGGGAGGCGGCAGTCGAAGTCAGCGGCTGACGCGGCGCGGCGGCGGCCGACCTGGCCCGCACATTGGTGCTGTGGGGGCGGCGGTCGGGCGGACCAGCCGAGCGTTTCCTGCATGCCGTCCGGTGCGAGGGCCGGGATCGGCGGGGCATGAGTGACGACGTTCTCGATGCCTGGGTTCGCATTGTGGCCGCAGCCCGCGTCACCGAAGGCTTCGAAGGCGAAGAGAAAGCCTGGCTGCAGCTGGTGGCGGGCGGGTCGGTGCAGCTCTTCGTCTGAGCCGGCCGGCTTTGTCAGGCGGCGGGTTGCCCAGGCGGGGGACCGGTCAGGCGGCGGGGCTCTCGAGGCCGTCGTCGTCGGGCAGGACCCGTGACACGAGCTCCATGGCCCGGAAGCCGAGCTCGGCCGGGCCGGCGGCATCGGGCCGCATAAGATTGGCCATGATCCGCAGCAGCTGGGTCATGAGCAGTTCGGAACGCATGCCCAGGCCGACGCACAACCGCATCGCCTCGGGGTTCGAGATCAGGTGCACGAAGGCCCGCGCCACCTTGTAATACGGCCCGTAGGCCGCCGTCAGCTCGCGGTCGTAGTCCGTCAGGGCCCGCTCGCCCTCACCCGTCAGGGCGTGCCCCAGCGCGGCGGCGGCCAGCCGGCCGGTCTCGTAGCCGTAGGCGATCCCCTCGCCGTTGAAGGGGTTGATGGCGCCGCCGGCGTCACCAGTGATCACCACGTTCCCGCCGGCCCGCGGGCCGACCGAGAGCCCCATGGGCAGCTTCCCGCCCGTCGGCGCACCCAGGCTCGTCTCGGGTCGGATTCCCCATGACTCCGGGGCGAAGTCGACGAAGGCGTCCATCAGGTGGCTGGTGTTGAGGCCCTTCCAGCGCTGATCGGTCGAGAGCAGGCCGACGCCGACATTCACCCGGCCATCGCCCATGGGGAAGATCCAGCCGTAGCCGGGCACGACATTGCCCTCGGCGTCACGGATGTCGAGGTGCGACTCAATGAAGGGATCGTCGTGGCGGGGCGACTCGTAGTAGCCCCGCAGCGCCATGCCCATGGGGAGGTCGCGCCGCCTGGACGTGCCGAGCATGCGCCCGATCCGCGAGTTGGAGCCGTCTGCCACCACGACATAGCGGGCCTTGATGGTCCTCGTCGCGCCGCTGCCCTTCTCCTTGACGGTCACGCCGGTCAGCACCGGCAGCGGGCCCGAGGAGGTGGCCCCCTCCTCCAGGACAGGTCCCGTGACCTCGGTGCCCTGCAACAGGGTCGCCCCGGCCGCCTCGGCGTGCCCGGCCACGAGGCCGTCCAGGTCGTGCCGGGTGATCGTGTACCCGTAATTGGGGAAGTTCGGGTGCTCGGGCCACTGCATGTCGATGGAACGGCCGAAGCCGAAGGCACGCAGGCCGCCGTAGCGGTGGGACCCGGCCAGCGCGCCCTCCAGGTCCATGTCGGCCAGCTGGCGGACGGCCCGGGGCGTCAGGCCGTCGCCGCAGGTCTTCTCCCGCGGGAACTCCTTCTTCTCCACCACGACCACGTCCCAGCCGGCGTCGGCCAGCCAGTAGGCGCACGAGGCACCCGAGGGGCCGGCGCCGACGATCACCACGTCGTGGACCGGCGCCGGGGCCCGTCGCGGCGCGGTCGCGGCCGAGCGGGGAGATCGGGTCGCCTTCTTGGCCGACC
>DATCEZ010000016.1:0-3582 GCA_036509775.1 Acidimicrobiales bacterium | reverse complement strand
GGCGCTGGTCGGGTTCGGGCGATTGGCGCTGCTGCACGACCCGGCGTCGTCGGTCATCGGTCCCTTCCTCGTCCTCTGCCTGATCGCCGGCGTCACCGGGAGCCTGGCCATGGCCCGGGTGCGCCGCATGGTGACGCCGTGATCCCCATCGTCCGCGTCAACCTCCGGCGCGCCATCGGCGACCGCCGGCTGCTCTTCGTGGCCACGCTGTTCCCGGTCGTGTTCATACTCGTCACCGGCCTGCTGGCGGGGAGCCCCAAGGAGCCCGTCGGTCTCGTCCACCCGTCGGCCCGCCTGGTGCAGCTCGTGGCCAGCACCGGCGATCTGAAGGTGCGCATTGAGCCCAACCGCGCCCAGTTGGGCGACGACATTCTGCGCGGGCGGGTGGTGGCCGGGCTGGTCGGGCTGCCCGCCCCGGCGGGGACCCAGCGCGTCGACTTCATCAGCGAGGCGGCCTCCAACAGTGCGATACAGGCCCGCACCGACGTGGTGGCCCTCCTCGACCTCATGGCGGCCGAGGGCACGCACACAAAGGTGACCGACGTCACATTGGCCCACGCCGACGTGCCGACGCCGCTGAGCCCCTTCTCCTACGTGGCGCCGGCCGACCTCGTCCTCTTTCTCGGCATCACCGTGCTGCTGCTGTCCTCGGGTGTGGTGGAGTCGCGTCGGCTGGGCCTGATGCAGCGACTCGCCGCCGCTCCGGTGCGGCGACGCTCGGTGGTGGCGGCTCTGATCGCCACCAGTCTCTGCGTCGCCGCGGTGCAATGCGTCGGGCTGCTGGTGGTCGGCCGCCTGCTCTTCGGGGTGCACTGGGGGAACCCGCTCGGCGTCTTCCTCGTGCTCGCCACCCTGTCGCTCGCCTACGCCGGCGCGGCCGCCCTCGTGAGCATGCGCTCGCGCAGCGAGGAGCAGGCCATCTCCCTGGCTGTCGTGCTCGGCATCGTGGGCGGCATGTTGGGCGGGTGCATGTATTCACTCTCCGTGGTCGGACCGGTGGTCCGAGGCGTCGGCCACATTGTCCCGCAGGCCTGGGCCATGGATGCCTTCGTGAAGCTGATCTACGACCACGACGGCCTCAGTGCCGTGCTGCCCGAGGTCGGCGTCCTCGCCCTCTTCGCCGCCGTGCTGTGCGCACTGGCGACACGCGCCTACGCGCGGACGGTGTATTCGCCCGGATGAAAGCGCCGGGTGAGCCGGCGGAACTTCCATGTGTGGTCCGGCCACAACGTCGTGTTGCGGCCCCGGTGGTCGAGGTACCAGCTGCCGCATCCGCCCTCGACCCACACCGAGTGGGCCAGCCGGGCCTGCAGGCGCTCGTTGTAGCGCCGCTGCACCGCCGGCTTGACCTCCACGGCGTGCACACCGGGCCGCTGCAGGAAGGCCAGCGCGCTGGCGATGTAGTTGATGTGCGACTCGATCATGTAGATCATGGAGTTGTGGGCCAACGTGGAGTTGGGCCCGATCATCAGGAACAGGTTGGGGAAGCCGTTGATGGTGGAGCCGGCGTAGGCCTCGACGCCGTTCGCCTTCCAGTGCTCGGACAGCCGGACGCCGTCGCGGCCGACGATGTGCTCGGCGTAGGGGGGCTCAGCCGCCTCGAAGCCCGTCCCCATGATCACCACGTCGACGGGGCGGGCGATGCCGTCCTCGCCCACCACCTCGTGGGCTGTGAAGGAGGCCACCGGTGACTCCACCACCTCGACGTTGGGTCGGGTGAGCGAGGGGTAGTAGTCGTCGGAGAGCAGGAGGCGTTTGCAGCCCGGTTGGTAGTGCGGCACCAGCTTCTGGCGCAGCGCCTCGTCGGGCACCTGCTTGGCCAGGTGATCGAGCGCGGCCTTGCGCACCGCCGCCTTGCGCCGCTCCGCATGGCCGACGAAGACCGACAGCAGGGCCTCGAACATGGCGTAAATGCGGAGGCGGGACAGGCGCTGGAGCCAGGGTGCCTTGCGGTAGGCGAGCTTGCGCAAGCCCGAGACGGCCCTGTCGCGGCGGGGCACGACGAACGGCGGCGTCCGCTGGTGGAGATAGAGGTGCTCGACGACCGGGGCGATCTGGGGCACGAACTGCACCGCCGAGGCCCCGGTCCCCACCACGCAGACCCGCTTGCCGGCCAGGTCGAAGCCGTGCTCCCAGCGGGCTGAATGGAAGACCTTGCCCCGGAAGTCCCCCAGCCCGGGGAAGTCCGGGATGGACGGCTCGCTCAGTGACCCGGTGGCCCAGACGAGGACCGGGGCGGTGTACTCCTCCCCCCCGCCCGCGCGGACGACCCACTGCGCTGCGCTGTCGTCCCAGCGCGCCTCTTCCACTGGTCGGTTGAAGTGCAGCGAACCGCCGACGTCGAAGCGGTCGACGCAACGGCGCATGTAGTCCCAGATCTCGCTCTGCGAGGAGAACCCGCGTGACCAGTCGGGGTTCAGCGCGAAGGAGAAGGAGTACAGGTTGGACGGGACGTCGCAGGAGGCCCCCGGGTACGAATTGTCCCGCCAGGTACCCCCGAGGTCGTTGCCGCGGTCGAGCACGACGAAGTCCTCGACCCCCATGGAGCGGAGGCGGGCCGCCATGCCGATGCCGGAGAAGCCGGCGCCGACGATGATGACGCCGTGCCGGCTGGTCACGGGGTGGCGTTCACGAACGACACGACGACGGCGGCCAGCTCCTCCCCGCAGTCCTCCTGGAGGAAGTGCCCGCCGCCGACGATCGTCGTGTGCGGTTGACCCTGTGCGCCGGCGATCCTCTCCAACAGGGTGCGGTCTGCCCCCTTGGTGATGGGATCGCTGTCGCTGAAGGCACAGAGGAAGGGCCGGTCGAAGGCGGCCAGGCCCACCCAGGCGGCCACGTTGGCGTCGTGGGCCGGGTCGTCGGGCCGGGACGGCACCAGCATGGGGAACTGCCGGGCGCCCGACTTGTAGGACTCGTCGGGGAACGGCGCGTCGTAAGCCGCCTCGACCTCGGGCGCCATCGGCTTGGCGCAACCACCGCGGACGATGCCCCCGGTGGGGAACACGTCGACCTCTTGGGAAAACTTCTGCCAGGCGAAGAAGGCATCGCCCGGATTGGTGTCGCCCGTGGGCAGGAAGGTGTTGGCCGCCACGACCCGGGCGAAACGGCCGGGGTGCTCGCCGACCAGCCGCAGGCCGATCAGACCGCCCCAGTCCTGGCCGACCAGGGTGACGTCGGTCAGGTCGAGGCGGTCGAAGAGCAGCTGGCGCATCCATTCGACGTGACGGGCGAAGGTGTAGTCGGTGCGCGCGGCAGGCTTGTCGGATCGCCCGAAGCCGACCAGGTCGGGGGCCACGATCTGGAGCCCGGCTCCCGTGAGGACCGGGATCATGGTGCGATAGAGGTAGGACCACGAGGGCTCACCGTGCATGAGCAGCACGACGGGCGCCGAGGCGTCACCCTCCCGCAGGTAGTGCACCCGGAGCGTGCCCCCTTCGGCGTCGTCGATGTCCGCGTAGCGCGGCTCGAAGTCGTAACCGGGCAGGTCAGCGAAACGGTCGTCTGGGGTGCGGAGCGTCTCCATGCTGGCCGGGATCCTACGCCCTCGGCGTCGGGGGCCGCCCTGGGAGAACGTGCGTG
>DATCEZ010000015.1:0-4235 GCA_036509775.1 Acidimicrobiales bacterium | reverse complement strand
GTCCCGCTCCCGGCGACCCCTACTGGGCGCCGCCGCTGCGCGGAGCATCGTTCGCGGCCGCCGCCGCCACGCCGCTGGAGGGGCTGCGCGTGGCGGTCATGACGACCTCGCCGACGGGCAGTCCGGTGGACGCCGACTGCGTGGCGGCGGTCCAGGCCACGGCCGCGCTCTGCGAGTCACTCGGACACCGGGTGGAGGAGGCGACGCTGGCCGTCGACGGTGACGCCTTCACGGCGCACTTCGTCAACCAGTGGGCCTGCGCCAACGCGTGGTCCATCGCCGACTGGGAGGGCCGCTTGGGTCGGTCGGTCGCCGAGGAGGACGTGGAGCCCCTGAGTTGGGCGCTCATTGCGCTCGGTCGTGCCATCGATGGCGGGGCCTACCTGCGGTCGGTGCAGGAGCTGCAGAAGATCAGCCGCCAGATCGCCGACTACTTCGAGGGCATCGACGTCCTGCTGACGCCCACGCTGGCCGAGCCGCCGGCGCCGCTGGGCACCTTCGACTCGCCTCCGGGCGAGCCGTTGACCGGGCTGTTCCGCGCCGCCACGTACGTGCCGTTCACGCCGCCGTTCAACGTGACGGGCCAGCCCGGCATTTCGTTGCCGCTGCACTGGAACGAGGCGGGACTCCCCATCGGCGTGCAGTTCGTCGGGCGCTTCGGCGACGAGGAGACTCTGCTCTCGTTGAGCGGCCAGCTCGAAGAGGCGGCCCCGTGGTCCGGACGCCGGCCGCCGGTGGCGGCGTAGGCGGCAGGCGGGCGGTCAGCTACCCCGTCGGGCTGGTCACCAGGACGCAACGCGTGCCCGAATAGATCGTGGGCATGCACTTGTTGCAGTGGATGCAGAGCGAGGTCGTGGCGGCGTCCGCCTGCATGCGGTTCGGGAGGTCCGGTTCGCGCAGGAGGGCACGGGCCATGGCGACGAAGGCGAACCCCTCGGCCAGCGCCATCTCAATGGTGGGCAGCTCCGTGATGCCACCGAGAAGGATGAGCGGCGTGGTGAGTGCAGCCCGGAACTGCCGCGCGTACGGCAGGAAGAACGCCTCTTCGTAGGGATAGGAGCGCAGGAAGCGGTGGCCGATGAATCGGAAGCCGAGCCGGACCGGCCCCGGCAGCGTGGCCCCGAACTCTTGCAGGGGCGCGTCGCCGCGGAAGAGGTACATCGGGTTGGCCAGCGAGCTGCCCCCGGTGAGCTCCAGCGCATGGAGCGCGCCGTCGGCCTCGAACAGGCGGGCGACCTCGACGCTCTCGTCGAGCCACAGGCCCCCCGGAACGCCGTCCGCCATGTTGAGCTTGGCCGTGACCGCCACGCTGGCCGGGGCGGCGTCGCGCACGGTGCGCAGGACGGCGCGGGCGAAGCGGGCGCGGTTCTCGACCGAGCCACCGAACTGGTCGTCGCGGCGGTTGAGCTTCGGGCTCAAGAAGGCGCTGAGGAGATAGTTGTGACCGACATGCACCTCAATGCTGTCGAAGCCGGCTTCCACGGCTAAGAGGGTGGCGCGGCGGTAGTCCTCGGTGATGCGCTCAATGCCGGCCGCGTCGACGGCGCGCAGGCGCGAACCCATCGGTGTGAAGCCGCCGGACGGCGAGAGTGCTGGGGCCCCGTTGGACCGGGCGTTGGCCACCGGCCCGGCGTGGCCGATCTGGGCCGCCGCGGCCGCACCCTCCGCGTGCACGGCGTCGGTGAGCCGGCGCAGGCCCGGCACCGTGTCCTGGCTGAGCAACAGGCAGTGACGATCCGTGCGCCCCTCGGGTGAGACGGCCAGGTACGCCACCGTGGACAGGGCAGCCCCGCCGGCGGCGACGCGGCGGTGGAACTCGACCAGTGCGTCGCTTACCGTGCCCCCCGGCGTCACCCCTTCGAACGTGGCGGCCTTGATGATGCGGTTGCGCAGGGTCAGCGGTCCGAGGGTGGCCGGGGCGAAGACGGCCGGGACGGGGTCGGCGTGTGCGGGCCGTGGCATGCGGCCTACCTTTGCCCACCGGTGGGCCGCATGCACGTCGGCCTCAGGCGCACCGCTCCTCGGCGGCGGCCAACGACGGGTCGAGTGGTGGGCCGCTGACGCCGCAGCTCCAGGCCGGCTCCTTCTCCACGGCGGCGACGGGGGCGACGGACCGCACTCGGGCAGGGTTGCGGATGGTCAGCGCCGCCAGGACCCCGCCGGCCGCGCAGGTGAGGCCCGAGATCACCATGGCGGTGCGAAAGCCGGCGGCCAGGGTGGCGCTCTCCAGAGCGGCCCCCCCGGTCAGCCCGGCCAGGAGGGGCAGGACAGCCACCGCCAGGAGGCTGCCCGCCCGGGCGACGACGTTGTTGACGGCCGAGGCCACGCCGGAGTGCTCGGCGGGTGCCGCGCTCATGGCGGTCGCCGTCAGGGGGGCGACCGTGACGGCCAGGCCGATGGCAAAGACGAGGACCGCGGGGAAGACCTGGGTCCAGTAGCTGCCGGGATTGGTCGCCCGGACGAGGAGGAGGAGCCCCGCCCCGACAATGAGCGGCCCGACGGTCATCTGCAGGCGGGGCCCGATGCGGGCCGACAGCGCGCCGGACCGTGCGGACAGGGCCAACATCACCAGGGTGATCGGGAGCAGCGAGATGCCCGCTTCCAGCGGCGAGTACCCCTTGACGATCTGCAGCTCGACGGGGAGCAGGAAGAGGGCACCTCCGAGTGCGCCGTACACGGCGAAGGTCACGCCGTTGGCGCCGCTGAACTGCCGGGAGCGGAACAGGTCCAGCTGCAGCATGGGTTGGGCTTGTCGGCGCTCGACCACGAAGAACGCGGGCGCGGCGACGGCGGCCACCACGAGGCAGGCCACCACCGCCGAGCTCGACCAACCCTGGGTCGGCGCCTCGATCAGCCCGTAGGTTAGGCCGGCGAGGAACACGACGGCCAAGGTTGCGCCGACGGTGTCGACCCGTCCTGTGGCGGTGGGATCGTGCGATTCGGGCACGTGGCGGGCGGTGATCACCAGGACGGCGGCCGCCACGGGCAGGTTGATGAAGAAGACCCAGCGCCAGGAGCCGACGGCGAGGAGATAGCCCCCGACGAGCGGGCCGGCGGCGCTGGCCACGCCGCTCAACCCGGACCAGGCGCCGATGGCACGGGACCGGTCGTCCGAGCGGAACGAGGTCTGCAGGATGGCCAGGCTGCCCGGCGCCAGCAACGCCCCGCCGATCCCTTGCACCACGCGGGCGGCGATGAGGACGCCGGCCGTCGGGGCGATGCCGCAGAACGCCGACGCCACGGCAAACCAGGCGACCCCGATGGAGAAGATCCGCCGGCGCCCGTAGCGATCGCTGAGGGAGCCGCCGAGGAGCAAGAACGCGGCCAGCGTGAGCGTGTAGCCGGTGACGACCCATTGCAGAGTGCCGACACCGCCGTGAAAGTTGCGGCCGATGGCGGGGAGCGCAATGCCGACCACGGTCGAATCGAGCATGGCGATGCCCGAACCGAGCACGGTGGCTGCCACGACCCAGCGCCCGCGCCCGCTCGAGAGAGCAAGAGGCTCTGGTGCCGCGCCTGTCGGGGCCGCGTCGCCGGCTCCGCCCCGGGCGCTCATGGGGTGGCGGTCATTGGGGGCAGCGATGCATGGTGAGCGTGACGGTGGCGCCGGGGTGGAGCACGGTGTGGGCGGCCGGGCTCTGGGTCAACACGGTCTGCACCACCTTGACCGTCGTTGTCGTCTCGGGAGCCTGGGTGGTCGTCGTTGCGTCCGACGTGGACGTGGTCCTGGGCGCGTGCGTCGTCGTCGTGGTCGGCGGCTCGCCGACGGAATAACAGGCCCAGACGAGCCCCGCCGCGTGGATGGCCTGGCGCGCCGCGGGGAAGGGGAGGCCGACGACCGCGGGAACCTCGGAGGCGTCGCCGTAGCAGCCGGACCAGTTGATGCCGATCCGCGTGCCCGGCGGGACATTCGCACCGGCGCTCAAGGGCACGGCGCCGACGCGCACGTCCGGAGGCTTGCCGGGGATGGAAAGCGAGGCCACGACACTCTGACTGGCCACGGTGCCCTTGTTGCACGGGGCGTTCAAGTTGACCGACGGAAAGCCGGCCGCCCGCAGGGCGGTGCGGGCAGCCGTGATCTTGAGGCCGATGACGTTGGGGACGACGACGCCGGGTTGCGTCGTGGTCGACGACGACGAGGTGGAGGTCGTGGGTGGGGTTGTTGTCGTGGTGGTGGTCGTGGTGGTGGTCGTGGTGAGGATGTTGCGCACCGCCTTCTTCTGCGCGGCGGTGGG
>DATCEZ010000014.1:0-6410 GCA_036509775.1 Acidimicrobiales bacterium | reverse complement strand
TGCGGCCGCGTGCCGGCCACGCCCTCCCGGCGCTGGGACTCGGCGCCGCCGTGACGGTGGCCGTGCTGGCCTACCCCACCTGGTACGGATTGGCCGGGCCACAGGCGGTGACGGGCGTCCTGTTCGCGCTGGCCCCGATATCGGGTGTGCCGCTGGCGGGCTCTCTCGTCCCGGGCCCCTACGGCGCGCCCGCCAACGAGTACATCCGCTTCGGCGGGTACCTCGGACGCACGGGGCCACCGCCCGACTACGTAGGTTGGGGCGTGGCCCTGGCCGGGGTGGGATCCCTCGCCGCCGCCCGCCGCCGCCCGCTCACCTGGTTGCTCCTCCTCCTGGCAGTCGCCACGTTCTGGCTGGCGTTGGGCGCCTATCTGACCACCGGGCCGGCCTGGCTCGGGCACCCTTGGCTGCCCTGGCGCACGCTCTCGAGGTTGCCCGTGCTGAAGGAGATCCTGCCCGACCAGTTCGTGCCGCTGGTGACCTTGTTCCTGGCCTTCCTGCTCGCGGTCGGCCTGGACGCGCTGCACGGCGCGCACCGGCGCCCGACGTCGTGGCTGGCGAGACACCGTTCCGTGCTGGCGGGCGCCGCCACTCTGGCCGTGGCTGCGGTGGCGTTGACGCCTGTCCTCACCACCTTTGACGCGCCGCTCCGCGTCGTGCGGGTGCACACGCCGCCCTATCTACGCGACGCGGCGACGCGTCCGCCGGCCGGCAATGTGGTCCTCACCGTTCCCTTTGCGGTCTCCGGCTCGTCGCAGCCCATGCTGTGGCAGGCCATGCAGGGCATGCGCTTTCGACTGGCCGGCGCCGCGCTCAAGACGCCCGACGCGCAAGGAGGTCCGGTCGGGATGGGCCCCGGGGTCGGCCCGCCGAATCCTGACGGACCTCAGCATCGGTGGTCCGGCGCTGCCGGCGGGGACACCCACCCAACTGGCGACCGTGCGTGCCGCGCTGGCGTTCTGGCAGGTGGATCAGGTGGTCATCACCGGTGCCAGCCGTGACCCTGTCTACGCCTCGGGGTTCTTCACCGCCGCGCTCGGCGTGGCCCCCGTCTTCGAACGGCGCGCCTGGGTCTGGAAGGTGCAACCGGGGGCGACGCTGGCGCCGCCGGTCACCGGGATCCCCCTGTCGACGTGCAGGACCTATGCGGCCACGCCAGCGGTGCGCCAGATGCCGTTGACGATGGCGCGCTGCGTCCTGTTCGCCGGGGGCCGCGCGGCCTAGTCGTGTGGCGTCTGCTCGCCGCCGTGAGGCCGGCGCGGAGACGGCACGCGCAGTCGTAGGCTGGGCTCGTGCAGCCGATCCTCCATCTGTCCATTCCCGTGCGCGACATGGAGGAGGCCAGCAACTTCTATGTGCACATGCTCGGATGCCAGTCGGCCCGAACCCGACCCGGCTTCACCGACGTGTGGTTCTTCGGCCTGCAGCTGACGCTGCAGGATCGTCCGGACGAAGTGGCGGAGTTGCGCGCCGGGGGCTCGCGGCACTTCGGCGTCACCCTCGGCCGTGACGACTTCGACTCGCTGATCACCCGTCTGGACGCGGGCGGCGTCGCGTGGTTGGTCCCGGTCTCGACCGATGACGAGAGGCAACCCACCGAACAGACCAAGGCCAAGATCGCCGACCCCAGCGGCAACGTCATCGAATTCAAGACCTACCGCGACGTCGACGCCGCTTTGGAGATCTCGAGCCACTCGTACCCGGAGGCCTTCGCCCACGGCAACTGAGTGGCCTACGGTGTGCATCGGCTCGTCGCAGGGCGGGCCACGAGAGGAGCTGCAGTGGGAGGAGACAACGTGAGCGGGGACCCCCGTACGGCGAGGCAGGACGGGCGCGCCGTCGACCAGCTGCGGCCGGTGCAATTCGATCGCGACTTCACGGTGATGGCTCCGGGGTCGGTGCTGGTGACGTTCGGGCAGACCAAGGTCCTGTGCACGGCATCCGTCGAAGAGCGGGTGCCGCCGTGGATGCGGGGGAGCGGCAAGGGCTGGGTCACCGCCGAGTACTCCATGCTGCCGGGCTCGACTCCCGAGCGCGCCTCGCGGGAAGCGGCCAAGGGCAAGCAGTCGGGGCGGACGCAGGAGATCCAGCGCCTGATCGCCCGCTCGTTGCGTGCCGTCTGCGATCTGGTAACGCTGGGCGAGGTGCAGATCACGGTCGACTGCGACGCGCTGCAGGCCGACGGCGGTACTCGCACCGCCTCCATCTGCGGGGCCTACGTCGCGCTGCACGATGCCTGCACCCGGTTGGTGCAAGCCGGAACGATCAGGACACACCCGCTCACCGACTCCGTGGCCGCGGTCTCGGTCGGCATCATCGACGGTGTGCCGATGCTCGACCTGCCCTACGTCGAGGACTCCCGGGCCGAGGTCGACATGAACGTCGTCATGACCGGGGCGGGGCGCTTCGTGGAGGTGCAGGGGACGGCCGAGGGCATGGCCTTCTCACGGAGCGAGCTGGACACCCTGTTGGGCCTGGCCGAGGGCGGCATTAAGGAGCTGACCGGCATGCAGGCGACCGTGCTGGCCGAGGCGCCGCCGCGACGGTGAGCGGGTCTGACGCCGGGCCTCTCCGGCTCGTGCTGGCGTCAGCCAACCCCGACAAGGTCAAGGAGATCGTCGCCGTGCTGTCGGCTGCGCTGCCGGTGGATCTGCTCCCGCGGCCTGAGGGTGTCCCCGAGGTCGTCGAAGATGCCGACACGTTGGTGGGCAACGCCCGCCTGAAGGCGCGCGCGTTGGTGGCAGCGACGGACACGGCGGCGGTGGCCGACGACACCGGGCTGGAGGTGGACGCCCTGGGCGGCGCGCCCGGGGTGTATTCGGCCCGCTACGCCGGTGAGTCGGCGACCTACGCCGACAACGTGGCCAAGGTGCTGCGCGAGCTGGCTGCGCTCGACGATGCCGGCGGCGCGCGGCGAGCCAGCTTCAAGACGGTGGCGTTGGTTGCGTTCCCCGACGGTTCGGAAGTGTGGGTCGAGGGCGTGCTTCCCGGGACCATTGCGGCCGAGGGTCGGGGAACCAACGGCTTCGGGTACGACCCCGTCTTCGTGCCTGACGGCGGAGACGGGCGCACGTTCGCCGAAATGCGAGCGGAGGAGAAGGACGCCGTCTCGCATCGCGGCCGCGCCTTTCGCGCCCTGGCGGCCGAGCTGACTCGGCGGGGGGATCCCTCGGGTTAGACGGCCTGTCACATTTCCACGGCCTCATGTGTCACCACTGCAGACACATGACAACCGAGGAGGATGTGATGACACCCCGTATGACCAATCCCGCTCTCGTACTTCCCGAAGCGCTCGAGGCCATGCTGGCGCTGGCAGCGTCAGCTACCAAGGGGGACTTACCGCCGCACCTGGTCGAGCTCGTTTTGCTCCGCGCGAGCCAGATCAACGGCTGCGGCGTGTGCGTCGACATGCACACCAAGGGCGCCAAGCGGGACGGCGAGAGCGACGAGCGGCTCCACGCCGTCGCGGCCTGGCGCGACACGGCGTACTTCAGTCCCGACGAGCGCGCCGCGCTGGCCCTCGCCGAGTCGGTGACCCGCCTCAGCGACCGCCCGGACCCCGTGCCCGACGAGGTGTGGGACGAGGGCCGCCCGCCATTTCGACGAGGTGGCGCTGGCGTCGCTGCTGGTGACGATCGGCGTGATCAACGTCTTCAACCGGCTCAACGTGGCCACGCACCAGGTGGCGGGGTCGGTGCCGTTGCCTGCCTGATGGCCGCCGCCGCCTGTGGGAGCCCGAATCAGCCGGCAAGGAGGGTGCGGGCCAGCTCCTTGTAGCCATCCAGAGGGAAGGCCTGGCGGTCGCCGATGACCTGCAGACAGACGTGATCCGCCCCGGCGTCGTGGTGGGCGGCCACGGCGGCCGCGATCGCCGCGGCGTCACCCCAGGGAATCACGGCATCGATGAGCCGGTCACTTCCCCCACCGTCGATGTCCTCGTCACCGAAACCGAAGCGGCGCAGGTTCTGCGTGTAGTTGGGTAGGCCGAGGTACGTGCTGGCGTAGCCGCGTGCCAGCTGCCTGGCCCGGACCGCATCCGTCTCGAGCACGACGGCCACCTCGGGAGCCAAGAGTGGCGTCGGGCCGAGGGTGTCGCGGGCGAACGCCGTGTGCTCGACCGGGACGAAGTACGGATGCGCTCCGGCCGTCCGTGCCGCCGCGAGCTCGAGCATGCGGGGACCCAGGGCGGCCAGGACGCGCCGCTCTGGGGGCACGGGGGTGGGCAACGCGTCGAGGGCGTCGAGATAGGCCACCACCTTGGAGTACGGACGGGAGTAGCCAGCCACGGCGACGCTGTGACTGGCGCCGATGCCGAGGAGGAAACGGCCGGGGAAGCGGTCCTCCAGCGCGGCCACGGCCAGGCCTACGTCTTCGGGCGCTCCCGTCCAGGTGCTGACGATGCCGCTCGCCACCGAAATGTGGTCGGTGGAGGCCAACAGCTTCTCGAAGTGGGGCGAGAGCCCGGGGTCGAAGCGTCCCGACGACCAGAGCGCCCCGTACCCGAGGGATTCGAGCTCGGGGGCCACACTGCGGGCCGGGTCGTCAGGATGCCGCCAGGAGCCGCTCCACCACACGCCGACGCGACCGAGGTCCACGGAGGCACCGTACCGGGCGGCGCCGTCGTGCGGTACGGCCTCTTGCGGGACTCCTGCGAGTCTTCAGCCCAGATGCAACAGGCGGACTGCTGTGCCGCCGAGATAGGCCTCGGCCGCCGCGTCGGAGAGGGGCAGATCCCGGGCGGCGGCCACCGCCCGCTCCATCGGGAGAAAGGGGTGATCCGACGCGAAGAGGACCCGGCCCAATCCCCGCCCCGAATCCATGAAGGAGACGAGCGCCGGATCCATGTACTTGGCCAGGTAGGCCGAGTTGGACAGGTAGAGGTCGGGCCACTTGAGCATGTACTGCATCAGCAGGCTCTCGTAGGGGTGGCCCATGTGGGCACCGATCACGGTGAGGCCCTTGAAGTCGATCAGCACGTCCTCGAGAAGCTCGGGGTGCTGGCAGGCCGAGCGCACGCGCGGGCCGGGGATGCCGACGTTGATCGACACCGGCAGGCCGAGCTCGGCGCAGGTGGCGTAGACGGGGTAGTAGAGCTTGTCGTTGAGCGGGTACTGCTGGACCAGTGGCGTGACGCGCACCAGCGCAACGGCCGGGTGCGGCGCCAGGGCGCGCAGGCGCTTCACCTGCTGCACCGGCCGGTCGGCGCGGTCGACCGTCAGCGCGACCCGCAGGCGGTCGGGATGCTCAGCCACCGCGCTGAGGAGCGGCTCGGTGTCCTCGGACGCGATGCCGGCCGCCAGCACCCCGACGTCGACACCGCTTTTGTCCATGGTGACGAGCAGGGGCTGCAGCGTCGACGACGACGAGAGGTCACCGCCGAGCAGCTCGGGGATGCCCTCGTTCCCGGCCTGGCCCATGAAGGCGGCGGCGGCCTTGCCGCTCAGCGCGTTGACCCAGAGGTCGACGACCGTCACGCCGGGTCGGCTATGCCGGGCGCCGGGGCGGCCGCACCCGCGGCATCCTCTTTCGCCTGTGCCTTGGCCTTGGCCTTGCGCAGGTAACGCACGCCGTTGGTGAGCGACTCCTGAATCAGGTGGTCGTTGTCCTTGGAGATGAAGGCGTGCACGCGCTTCTCGAGCAGCGAGCGGAGCACCGGGTTGAAGGCGTGGTACGACTCGGAGAAGTGGACCCGGGTCGTCCCGTTGCCGATGTCCTCCAGGCGGGTGTGGCCCTCGGCTTCCGAGAGGAGTGGGCGCCCAACGGCGTTGTACTTCCAGGACACCTTCGGCTTCACCTCGGTGAGCCACTCCCACGACTGGCCCTTGCCACCGGTCAGCAGGTAGCGGGGCACCCGGAAGGTGCAGTGGCGGATCAGGCCCTCTCCGACGGCATCGCCCGGATAGAGGATGTCGATCGTCACATCTCCTGATTCGGTGTGGGGGATACGGGCCCAGAAGAGCTGCCAGAGCTCGTCCACGCTGGCCTCGATGTCGACATGGAAGTGGTGTTGCTGCACCGGGTCACCCTACCTCTGGACCTGACGCATGTGTCAGGTTCGGCGCCGCGGCCGACCTCGGTGCCGTCACGTCGAGGGGAACGGGTTCCCGTAACGGTTCAGGTGTGCCTTCTCCGGTAGCGGTTGGCGCCGGGGTGGCCCGAGGGGCTTGGGCAGGTGGCCCAACGGGATCACAGCGACCGGCACCACCTCGGGAGGGAGGCCCAAGTGCGTGGACAACTCGTCCCCGCCGAGGACGGGGAGCGTGGTCAGGGTCGAGCCGAGGCCGAGCGCGTGGGCGGCCAGCAACAGGTTCTGCACCGCGGGAAACACGGAGGCGTCCATGGCATTCGGATGGGTCAGCCGAGTATCGCCGCACACCACGACGAGCACGGGCGCGCCGGCGACCCCGCCG
>DATCEZ010000013.1:0-10209 GCA_036509775.1 Acidimicrobiales bacterium | reverse complement strand
TACTTCGTCCGGCTCCGCCATGACGTGGCGGTGCGCGGCGTGCGCTTCGAGGGAGCCGAGACCGCACAGGCGGCGCCCGGCGTCATGGAAGCGCTGCACGACGCCGACAGCATCATTGTGTGCCCTTCGAACCCCGTGGTCTCCATCGGTCCGGTTCTCGTCGTTCCGGGCATACGCGAGGCACTGATGGCGCGTCGGGAACGGGTGGCGGCCGTCTCGCCGATTGTGGCCGGCTCCGCGCTCAAGGGACCGGCAGATCGGCTCATGGCCGAGTTGGGAACCGAGCCGTCCGTGGTCGGAGTGGCGCGGCTCTACGCACCGTGGGTGGGGACGCTGCTCGTGGACGTCGCCGACGCGCACCACGCCGACGCGGTGGAGGCAGAGGGGCTCCGGTGCGTGGTCACGCCGACCGTCATGGACTCACCCCAACGAGCCGAGGAGCTCGCTCGGGCGGTGGTCGATGCCGCGAGCTGAGGGTGTGCAGATCCTCCCCATCACCGGTCTGGGCGAGGTGGCGCCCGGCACCGACTTGGCTGCCCTCATCGCCGGTGCCGTCGCACCAGCCGACCCCGACGGGCCCCAGCTCGCGTCAGGTGACGTGGTGGTGGTCACCCAGAAGATCGTGTCGAAGGCCGAGGGCCGAATCGTCGAGCTCGATCACGCCGATCCGGCGGCCAAGCTCGCCCTCGTGCGGCAGGAGTCGGTGCGGGTCCTACGCCAGCGCGGCGACCTCGTGATCAGCGAGACCACGCACGGGTTCATCTGCGCCAATGCCGGCGTGGACCTCTCCAATGTGGCGGACGGTACTGCAGCATTGCTCCCCGAGGACTCGGACCGTTCCGCTCGGCGCATCAGGGCGGGGTTGGAGAACCTTCTCGGTCTTGCACCATTGGGTGTGATCGTCTCGGACACCTTCGGGCGACCTTGGCGGCGGGGCGTCACGGACGTGGCCATCGGTTGCGCCGGCGTGGCGGCCGTCATCGACTTGAAGGGAACGGTCGACGCAGGGGGCCGCGAGCTGGTCGCCACGGAGATCTGCGTCGCCGACGAGTTGGCGTCCGCGGCGGAACTCGTCA
Source organism: Acidimicrobiales bacterium (assembly GCA_036509775.1). Classification (GTDB taxonomy): domain Bacteria; phylum Actinomycetota; class Acidimicrobiia; order Acidimicrobiales; family RAAP-2; genus Bog-473. The sequence continues at coordinate 9,133 of DATCEZ010000013.1, read as the reverse complement.
TGGGCAAGGATGGAGGAGTCCCGGTGGCTGTGGTGCGGGGCGTGCCGGCGGAGTGGCTCCGTCCGGCCTCCGTTCGGGCAGAGGTGATCCGGCCCCCGAACGAGGACCTGTTTCGCTGACGTCAGTCTTCGGTGTTGGTGCGCACGAACTCGAGCACGGCCCGCACCCCGTCGTCGAGCGGCGTCCAGGACCGCCATCCGAGTTGGATCGCCGCCCGCTCCACGTCGAGGCACGACCGGAGCAGCTCCCCCTGCCGTAACGGCGCCAGAACCGACTTGACCTCTTGCCCTGATTGGGAGGCCATGGCCGTCACGAGCTCGTTGACCGAGGTCTCGCTGCCGGTCCCAATATTGCAGATGAGACCGCCGCCGCGGGTGGCGGCCCGCACGAAGGCATCGACGACGTCGTCGACGAAGACGTAGTCCCGGGTCTGCTCGCCGTCCCCGTAGATCGTCACCGGCTCATTGCGCAGGACGCGGTCGGCGAAGATGGCGATCACGCCGGCCTCGCCGTGAGGGTTCTGGCGGGGCCCGTAGACGTTGCCCAGGGCCAGGGCGCAGAACTCGAGCGAGTGCAGCTCGCGGTAAGCCACGAGATAGTCGATGACAGCCTTTTTGGACACGCCGTAGGGCGACAGCGGTTGCTGAGGGTGCGACTCGCGGACCGGAAGATCTTCGTCGGCCGGCTCGCCGTAGAGGGTGCCACCGCTGGCGGCGAAGACCACGCGTTCGGCCTCGGCCTGACGAGCCCCTTCGAGGACGTTGAGCGATCCCACCACGTTGACCGTGGCGTCGTACGCCGGACGTGCCACCGAGACGCGAACGTCAGCCTGTGCCGCCAGATGGAAGACCAGTTCAGGGCGACGCCGCGCCATCAACTCAATGACGGCCGGAGCGCTGATGTCCAGATGGTGAATGGTGAGCGCCCGCCCGGCGCTGCCGCGGGCCTCCGCCAGGTTCGAGAGTGAGCCCGTTGAGAAGTCGTCAACCACGTCGACCTCGTGCCCCTCGACAAGCAGGCGATCCACCAGGTTGGACCCGATGAACCCGGCGCCTCCTGTTACCAGCGTGCGCATCCCCCGGCCTTTCTAGCCCGACACCCGCTCGCCGTCGACCAGCGTCCCCGACGAGACCACTGCATCGGCGCCGAGGACGGAGATCGCCCGGACGTCACCCCGCTGTCCCACAATGGAACGTGGGCCCATGATAGAACCGGCCACCTTGGCGTCAGCTGCGACGTGGCACCCGTCCATCAGCACGGAATCGGACACCACCGCACCTGAAGAGACGAAGGTGCCGTGACCGAGAATGCTGCGCTCGACCCGGGCGCCCGACTCAACCACGCAGCCGGAGAAGATGACGGAGGGGCCTGTCACCGTACCCTCGAGGTCACTTCCGCCCTGCAGAAGAACGCCGTCGCCCCGGTCTGCCACCACCGGTGTCACGATCGGGCCGCGCTTCTGCTGCAGATAGTCGAAATTCGCTTCCAGGTACGCGGCCGGGGTTCCCGTGTCGAGCCAGTAGCTGTCGTCCGAGCGGGCGTAGAGGCCGCCGTCGCGCACCATGGCGGGGAAGGTCTCCCGCTCGATCGACACCCGGCCACCCTCGGGAATGCGCGCCAGCACGGACGGCTGGAGCACGTACGTTCCTGCGTTGATTTCGTTCGTCGGCGCCTCGTCGCGTGGCGGCTTCTCGACGAAGGCCAACACCCGGCCGTGGTCGTCCGTGGGCACCACGCCGAAGGCGGAAGGGTCGGCCACGGGGTGAAGGGCGATGGTGCCCTCGGCGCCGCGCTCGCGATGGAAGGCGACGAGGGTGGTCAGATCGAGATCGGTGAGAACGTCGCCGTTCACGACGACAAACGTCTCGTCGATGCCGGCGAACGTGGCGGCGAAGCGGACGGCGCCGGCCGTGTCGAGCGGCTCGGGCTCGACGGCGTAGGTCAACCCCATGCCAACCACATGGCCATCCGGGTAGGCCTCGAGAAAGGCATCGGGCAGGTAGCCGAGCGACAGGACGGCCTCATCGATACCGTGGGAGGCCAGGTGCCCCAGCACCCGCTCGATCATGGGCACCCCGACGATCGGGAGCATCTGCTTGGGCGCCGAGAGCGTGAGAGGGCGCAGCCTCGTCCCCTCGCCGCCCACGAGGACTACCGCTTTCATTACTTGGTCGTCGTGGTGGACGAAGGCTTCGTCGTCGTGGTGGACGGCGCTGGAGTCGACGTCGTGGTGGTCGGCGGCGCGGTCGTGGTTGTCGCCGACTGCACGGTGCTCGATGTCGTGCCGGCAGCCGTCGTGGTCGTGGTGGCGATCGGAGCGGAGCCGCCGGCCAGAACCTGCTGCAGGGCCAGGATGGTCGAGGCCGGGGGCTTCGGCATCTGCGTGCCCTGCGGGACGAACCCGGTCGTGATCAGCTGCCGGTCCAGGAACTTGAGGGCGGCGGGCGTGTCGGTCGTGACACCCCCGGTCTCCACTTCCTCCCCGTTCTTGGAGGTCTTGGTCGAGATGACCCATGACCGCGCCTGCACCGTTCCGACCTTGCCTGCATCAGGGGTCCCGGCTGGGCACTTGTCGCCGTCGGCGTAGGGCGGCACCTTGGTCGAGGGATAGGTCAGCTTGGTGTTCGTCAACGTCAACCCGGTATACCCGTGGGCGAACTTCCCCAGGGTCGCGTTGTTGCCGGCCTCACCCGATGTCTTCGGCGCAATGGAGAGGACCCCGCTCCCGGTGGTGGTGAGGCCCGTCTTGACGGAGGACGGCGAGGCCGGCAACGCCGGCTCCATGGTCCCGCAGATGTCAAAGGCCAGGGCAGCGTGCCAAGACGTCCCCACCGCCGGCTCGGCTACGGCGGCCGTCTGGTTGTAGTTGTACTTGGCCACGGCGATGGATGCGATCCCGATGATGATGATGATCACGAGCGCGGCGTACCAGTTCACCGGCATCTGCCCGCGGTAAGTGGTGCCACCGCCCGTTGCGGCGGCGCGTGCAACTGATTTCCCAGAAGAGCTTCTCGCCATGGCGGGTGGCAACCCTACAGCCTGGCGAGGTGCCCTCCCGCGGCAGGCGACCCCAGGAGCAGGTCACGGTAGAGGGCTGTCGTCGCAGGGTGGAGGCACTCCGGCGGGTCACCCAGGGCCGTCCGGGCCGCTGGATAGGCCGCCTCACCGGCCAGCGTCCGCAATTGCGCCATGGCCGAGTGGAGACGGACCCGGTTGCCCTGGGCGGCCGTGGCTACGAGCAGTGCGCGATAGAGACGCTCGTCGTAGGGGCTCACCTGCAATGCCTGCCGGACCATCCACTCGGCCTCCCCCCCGGCGCCGAGGCGCACAAAACTCTCGGCGCCCCGGAGTGCGGTGCGTACGACCAGCGCCTCGATCGCCGACTGGGTGCCGTCGAAAACGGCCCAATCGGTACGGTGGAGGCCGGCGAGGAGAGGTCCCCGCACGAGCTGCAGGGCCCGGGCGAGTTGCCCGGGTTCGTCCCCGGTCGCCAACGACGCGAAGCGTTCGACATCGGTCGTGACCGCGTCGCCGAGGCGGAGGGCGACACCCCGCGGCAGGTGGAGGCGGCCCTGCCCGTCGCACCCCAGGGCGCGACGGGCATCGGAGGACGTCGAGTGTGCGGTGGACAGCGACACGGGGCGCTCGGGCCAGAGCGCCAGGGACCACTCGCTATGGCGGACGCCCTGGCGATGGAAGGCCAGGTACACGACGAGTTCGCGCGCGGCGGCCCGCCGGAACGGGCCGGCGGCCCCATGGACAGCGACGGGCCCGAGGACCGCGACTTCGACGGCGTCACTGCTCACGCCGGGGAACGGTCGCGTGCCCAGGCCACTTCGTGGGGGCGGAGGGATTCGAACCCTCACTGGGGACGGTTTAAGCGCCCTGCCTCTGCCTGTTGGGCTACGCCCCCTGGCCACCATTCTTGACCGAGTCCGACACCGTCGTGAGGATGGCCCCGTGGTGCGTGACCTCAGCCAGGTGGACCTGACGGATCTCGACAGGTTTGCGGCAGGATTCCCGCACGACATCTTCCGGCTCCACCGGGACCTGGCGCCGGTGTGGTGGCACGAGCCCACCGTTCACACCCCCGACGGGGAGGGATTCTGGTCGGTGGCCACTTACGACGAGGTCCTCCAGGTGCTCCGCGACCCCGCGACCTACTCGTCCGAGACCGGCGGAGACCGCCCCTACGGAGGCACGATCATTCAAGACCTGCCTGTGGCCGGCATCGTCCTGAACATGATGGACGACCCCCGGCACGCCCGCATCCGCCGGCTGGTCACCAAAGGGCTCACGCCGACCGCCGTGCGCGGACTGGAGCCAGAGTTGCGCGGACGAATGCGCCGGCTCGTCGAGTCAGTGGACGAGGAGTGCGACTTCCTGGTCGACGTCGCGGCGGAGCTGCCGATGCAGGCCATCTGCCTCCTCCTCGGCGTGCCGGAGGAAGACCGGCACGTCCTGTTCGATGCCGTGGAGCACGTCTTCGACATTCCCGACGAATCCGACTTCCTGTCGATGACCCCCGAGCGCGAGGCAGCGGTCGGCGTTCTGTACGAGTACGGCGCCGCGCTCATTGAGGAGAAACGGACCAGCCCGGGCTCCGACATGCTCTCGACAGTGGTGCACGCCGAGCTCTCCGACGCCGACCCGCCCCGGCTGAGCGACGAGGAGCTCTCCGCCTTCTTCTCCCTCGTGTTCTCCGCCGGGGCCGAGACGACCCGCAACGCCGTGGCAGGCGCCATCCTCGCCTTCCTCGCATGGCCCGACCAGCTCGATCTCCTGCGCTCGGGCCGGGTGGCCATGGACAACGCGGTCGAGGAGATCCTCCGCTGGACGACACCGTCGCCCTCCAAGCGCAGGACGGCGACCACCTCGACCGAGCTCGGCGGCGCGCACATCGCCCCAGGGGACAAGGTCGTGGTCTGGGAGGGATCGGCCAACCGGGACCCGCGTCGATTCGACGCGCCCGACGCCTTCCTCCTACAGCGCGACCCCAATCCACATTTGGCCTTCGGGCACGGCGCCCACTTCTGCCTCGGCGCGCACCTCGCCCGCCTCGAAATCCGCGTCGCGCTCGAAGAAGTACTCCGGTCGTTCGACGCCTTCGCGCTTGCGGCGCCCGTGCAGTGGACACGCAGCAATCGCCACACTGGTATCCGCCACCTACCGTTGCGGTTGCACAAGGCGACCACAACATCCGCGTCGGCCACCGGCATGTGACCTAGGTGCACGCGAATACCACTGCAATCAGCCGCTTAGATCACCCGGTTCTGGAAAGGGACTGGGCTTCAGCCGACAGTGCAAATCTTTTGCACGTTCGATCCTCACGATCGATGGCTGCAGGCTCACTATGAGCGGAGGTGCATCAACTATGCAGCTGCACAAGACAATGCGTCTGGCCGGAGTCTCGCTCTCGGCCGCTGCGCTTGCCCTGATCACTGCAGAGGGACCAGCAGCGGCACACGAAGGGACGTCTTCCCCGGACCTGCGAGGCCGCATCACCTCTGTGACCTCAGGGGACTTCGTCATTCAGAAGTACGAAGGGACGACCGAGACGGTGGACACCACCGGTGGGACGACCTACTCGGAGCCCGGAAGCTCGGTGGCGCTCCCCGGCGTCGTGAATGGCGAGAACGTGGCCGTCTCTCTTGAACCTTCGGCCTCGAGCCCGACGGCGACGAGTGTGGTCGTGTTCCCCGAGAGGGTCAGCGGCCGCGTCTCCAACGTCGCGGGGTCGACCATCACGCTGGGCAACCGGCGCGGCACCCACACCGTGCTCGTCTCGTCGGACACCAAGTACTACGAGAAGGGCACGAGTCCCACCGGCGTGAGTGACGGCGAGCAGGTCCTCGCATTCGGCCTGCCGGACACCACCACGCAGGGCGCGTTGGACGCGCAGGTCGTCGCCATCTTCGGTCCGACTCCGCAGCCGCACCCCCAGCCTACACCGCCCCTCACGCCGACCACGACGGCCGTCACGCCGGGTCCGCAGCCTGGTGGGCCGCAGGACCAACCGGCCGCGCCGCGGGTTCCCAGCGCACCGAGCACCACCAACTGGAATCACTCGGCTCCGAGTGGCGCGGCATTCACCCATGGCTCCCCTGGCGGCCCGGGGAATCCGGATGGACCCGGCACGCGGGGCGGTAGCCCCGGCGGTGGGTTCGGCCGCCCTGGCTTCGGCCACCGGTAGGCCGTCGTTTGACGAAGGCCCCGGGTCTGCCCCTCCGGGCTGGCCCGGGGCCTTTGCGCGTCCGGGCGCTGTTAGCCGGGAACTGCGGAGGCCAGTGGGCGCGCGCGCTCCAGGACGGCCAGCTCCTCGTCACCCGGCGCCAACTCAAGCCGGGTATGCGCCCCGAAGATCATGGTGGCGCGGTCGGCCGGCACCCAGGGTTCCCAGGCGCCGATGCCGTCATGGCTGGGATCACCGGACGCGGCAAAGGACAGCCACGCCCCCTGCATCTGGGCGGAGAGCGTCTCGACCGCAGGGCCCTTGCCCGAGAAGACCTGCACCACGGGCTGACGAACGGCCCCGAACACGAAGGGCAGCTCCAGCGCGTGGCAGGAGCCCAGGATCCCCCCGAAGGCCGGTGACTCCCAATCAAAGAGGTACACATAGGCACGCGAGCCGCGGGCCGTCTGCGCCGCCGCCAACTGGAGGCTGGGCCAGCGGAAGACGACGTCGGTTCCGATGGCAACCCAGAGGGCGTTGGGCTCTGTCGACTCGCCCCGCGAGGCGCGGGCGGCGCGGTAGGCGTCCATCACGACGGGCGCGGACATGTCCGGCACGGCATTCCCCACCCAACGCGTCACTCCGTCGGCGTCAAGAGCCATCAGCGCCGGATTGCCGAGGCCGAAGAGCGTCAGCTCGTCCCGGTTCGTCCCGATCAACAAGTCGATCCCCGCCGCTGCGCCGTCTGCGACCGCCGCCAATGGATGGTCGGGCAACAGGACACCGTCGACGACAGGGAGGAACGGCAGCGGGATCATGCCGGGGTCAGGGTGTCGCTTGCCCATCTCTTCGGTCGCCGCCACGAGTTCCGCGGCGGGCACCCTTGCCAAAGCGTCCCTGGTACACGACGCAACGCCGAGCAGAGCCGCCATTCGATCGGCAGAATGTTCCGCCTCCTCAATGGTGTGCACATGCACTCCTCCGCTCTGCACGATGGCGCGGCGGAAGAGGCCTTTGGCCGTGGGCAGGCCCAGCAGCGTGGCCACGCTGAACCCGCCGGCGGACTCGCCGAAAACCGTCACCTTGTCCGGGTCGCCGCCGAAGACGGCGATGTTGTGGCGCACCCATCGCAAGGCGGCGAGTTGGTCCTGCAGACCCCAGTTCCCGAGCAGTGCATCCGGATCGGCCAGGTCCCGATGACCCAGGAAGCCGAGTGCGCCGAGCCGATAGTTGATGGTCACGACGACGGCGTCGCCGTGACGCACCAGGTCTCCGCCCCGGTAGAGGAAGACCGACCCACTGCCCGAGGTGAATCCACCCCCATGGATGAAGACCATCACCGGTCTGCCCTCTCCGGGGGTCGCCATCGGAGACGCAGGGAGCTCCGGCGTCCACACATTGAGCGAGAGACAATCCTCGCTGTGCGGCTCGGACGACGATGGGTCCGACGGGCTCGTAATTCCGGGAACTGCTGCGGACTGCGGTGCGATCGGCCCGAAGGTCGACGCATCGCGAATCTCGCTCCACCCCTCTGCCTCCAACGGGGGTCGCCACCGCAACGTCCCGACCGGCGCTCGTCCGTAGGGAATACCCGAAAAGGACCAGTGGTCCTCGCGCCAGACCCCCCTGAGCCTGCCCTGAGCGACTGTCACGACTCCGTCCACGCACGACGACCCTATGGAGACAAACCTCAACGGTCAATCGAACCGCCTATCGAACCGATACACGAACGGAAGGTGAACGGCGCGCGAACTCGCGATGCAACCGGACGGAAACTGAGGGATGCCGAATATGCCACCAAGCGGCCATTACGCTGTTGCGCCGTGGATGCAGTGAATTGTCGGGACACTGTCCGCAGGCGGACTCCTGTTGTCAGGCTGACCATGGTCGTCGGCGCACTCGCCGCGCTCCTGTCGATGGGGTCAGCCACCGCGAACGCGGGCGCGACAACCTCCACCACACTGCCGGGGGCCGCACCGAACCAGTCGCAGATCAACGCCACGCAGTCGCAAGTGAGCCAGATAGAGGGGACGCTGGCCCAGGAAGAACAGCAGACCTCCATCCTCGACGATAAGTACAACACGGCTCAGCAGAACCTCCAGGACGCGCAGACCGCTCTGCAGACGATTGCCGCCAACCTCGTCCATGCGCGCTCGGCCGTGAACGTCGACCGCAAGCTCGTGTCGAAGGACGCTGTCGCCGCCTACGTCTACGGGACGCCCGAGTCCGGGTTCGCTTCGTACTTCTCCACGTCGGCAACGTTGAACCAGGCTCGCAACCAGTACACGTCGCAGATCGTGGGCAACCTCAGCAAGGACGAGACCGCCCTGCTGCAGTCCGAGACGACCATGCAGGCGCAAGAGGTGGCACAGCAGTCGGAAGCGGCGCAAGCCCAGTCAGAGGCAGCCCAGGCGAAGTCATTGGCTCAGGCCAACGAGCAAGAGGCCGCAACGACGAAGTCCACCTTGAATCAGGTGCAGGGCCAACTGGCGCAGGAAGTCGCGACCGCCGCCATTCAAGAAGCCCAACAAGAAGCCGCGGCCGCTGCCGCGGCGCGCAGTGCGGCTGCGCAGCAGAAGGCAGCCGCGGCGGCGGCAACGGCAGCAACCGTGGCCGGAGCGGTCGGTGGTTCCTCGAGCGCGGCGGCCGCGACCGCAGCGGCCAATCAGGCGGGAGGTGCCGGACCGGTCGGTGGTTCTGCCTCCGGAGGGAGCGCCGGCATGGCCGCCGTCCAGGAGGCCGTTTCCAAACTCGGGGTGCCCTACGTGTTCGGCGGCGAGCAACCGGGCGTGGGGTTCGACTGCTCCGGACTCGCGCAATGGGCCTGGTCCCAGGCGGGCGTCACCATTCCCAGGACGACCGAGACGGAGTGGCCGGCTCTCACCCACGTGTCGCTCGACGCACTCCAGCCCGGTGACCTGCTCTTCTATTACAACCTCGACAGCGACAGCCAGGTCGACC
>DATCEZ010000012.1:0-7712 GCA_036509775.1 Acidimicrobiales bacterium | reverse complement strand
TGACGAGAACAGCGAGGACGAGTAGATGGGCCAGAAGGTCAACCCTTACGGCTTCCGGCTCGGGATCACGACGGACTGGAAGTCCCGTTGGTTCGAGGAGCGCCACTACCGCGAGTTCGTGGTGGAGGACTGGAAGATCCGCGACTATCTGATGCGGCAGCTCGAGGCTGCGGCCGTCAGTCGGATTGAGGTGGAGCGCACGCGCGACCGCCTGCGCGTCGACATCCACACCGCCCGCCCCGGCATCGTCATCGGCCGCCGCGGCGCGGAGGCCGACCGCCTGAAGAAGCACCTCGAGGAGCTCACGGGTCTGCAGAACCGGATTCAGCTCAACATTCAAGAGATCAAGCAGCCCGAGCTCGACGCCGCGCTGATCGCCCAGGGCATCTGCGACCAGCTCGTCCGCCGGGTCGCCTTCCGCCGGGCCATGAAGCGCGCCATCCAGACGGTGCAGAAGGCCGGGGCACAGGGCATCAAGGTCCAGTGCTCAGGCCGTCTCGGCGGCTCGGAGATGTCCCGCAAGGAGCAGTACCGCGAGGGCCGCGTCCCGCTGCACACGCTGCGTGCCGACATCGACTACGGGTTCCGCGAGGCCAAAACCACGTCGGGCCGCGTCGGGGTGAAGGTGTGGATCTACAAGGGCGACATTTTGCCCTACAAGGTCTCGATCGAGGACAAGATCACCCGTGAGGCCGCCATGGCCGTGGGCGAGACGTCCGGCCAGGGTGGCCCGCGTCGGCTCATCACCGCCGGCGGTGGCCGCCGCCGCGCCGAGGCCTTCCCCGCTGACGAGGATGGCGCAGGCGAGGTCGAGGAAGAGACCGTCGAGACAGAAGCCCCTCTGGAGCAGACCGTCGCCGAAGCCACGGAGACGACCGATGCCGCTCCCGCCGCACCGGCCGCTGCCGTGGAGACCGAGGAGGACACGGAGGCCGAGACCGGGGCCGAGACACCCCCGGCCGACCTGCTGCCCTCGCCGACGGAGCCCGACGACCTGGAGCGCCAGCTGACCCAGGACGAGGAGATGGAGCGCCAGAACCGGCACCAGCAACACGAGACTCCGCACTTCCGCAAGGAATCGGACTGACATGTTGATGCCCAAGAAGGTCAAGCACCGCAAGACGCAGCGCGGCCGGCTCTCGGGTCAGGCCAAGGGCGGCGCGTCCGTCGCGTTCGGTGACTTCGGGATCCAGGCCTTGGAGCCCGGTTGGCTCACCGCACGCCAGATTGAGGCGGCCCGTATCGCCATGACCCGTCACGTGAAGCGTGGCGGCAAGGTGTGGATCCGGGTCTTCCCCGACAAGCCGGTCACGCAGAAGCCGGCCGAGACCCGCATGGGCTCTGGCAAGGGCAACCCCGAGTTGTGGGTCGCCGTCGTGCACCCGGGCCGCGTGCTCTTCGAGCTGGCCGGCGTCGACGAGGAGCTGGCCCGCGCCGCCATGGAGCGCGCCATTCAGAAGCTGCCGTTCAAGGCTCGCTTCGTGGTCCGGCCCGGCACCCACGGCCACGCCGAGGTGGCGATCTGATGCCTGCTGCTTCCGACCTTGCCATGCTCGACGGCGACGAGCTCGCCTCCCGCCTGGGTGAGTCGCGCCGCGAACTCTTCAACCTGCGCTTCCAGCTGGCCACCGGGCAGTTGGACAACCCGTCGCGCATCAGCCAGGTCAAGCGTGAGGTGGCTCGCATGCTGACCGTGCTGCGGGCCCGGGAGATCCTCGAGGCCGAGGGCGCCTATGTGGCACCGACGGCAGCCGAGCACGAGGCGGCCCGGGCCAAGCTCGCGGCCGAGGACACCGAGCGCGAGGAGAAGGCGGCGGCCCGCCAGGCGGCGGCCGAAGCCGAGGCGAAAGAGCTCGACCTGCACGAGCACGACCACGATCACGACCACCTGGACGACGACGAAGAGGATGAGGCCTGATGGCCGACGAGACCCCAGAGAACGAAGAGGCCGTGGCTGCGGCCGAGGACGCCGCGCAGGCCCTCGACGCCGTCGAAGCCGAGGCCGCCATTGAGCTGCCCGCCGCCGACGCGCCAGCCGCCGCCACGACGGCCCCAGCGACGGCGAGTGCGCCCGACGAGGACGGCCCGCGCGGCAACCGCCGTAAGGTGCGCGAGGGCATCGTCGTGTCCGACGCCATGTCCGCCACCGTCGTGGTGGCCGTGGTCGAGCGGGTGCGCCACCCCAAGTACGGCAAGACGGTGCAGCGCACCAAGAAGCTCTACGTGCACGACGCCGAGGACAGCGCGAAGGTCGGGGACCGGGTCCGGGTGCAGGAGACGCGCCCGCTCTCCAAGCTCAAGCGCTGGCGCCTGACCGAAGTCGTGGAGCGGGCCCGATGATTCAGCAAGAATCCAGGCTTCGGGTCGCCGACAACTCCGGCGCTCGCGAGGTGCTCTGCATCCGCGTGCTCGGCGGGTCGCGCCGGCGCTACGCCAGCATCGGCGATGTGTTCGTGGCCACGGTCAAGGACGCCATCCCGGGTGCCGCCGTCAAGAGGGGCGACGTCGTCAAGTGCGTCGTCGTGCGCACGAAGAAGGAAAAGCGCCGTCCCGACGGCAGCTACATCCGCTTCGACGAGAACGCCGCCGTTCTCATCAATGACCAGCAACAGCCGCGCGGGACCCGCATCTTCGGGCCCGTCGGCCGCGAGCTGCGCGACAAGCGCTTCATGCGCATCGTGTCGCTCGCACCGGAGGTGCTTTGACATGAAGATCCACAAGGGAGACCAGGTGATCGTCCTGTCCGGCAAAGACAAGGGCAAGAAGGCCGAGGTGGTTCGGGCCATCCCGAGCCGCGACCGCGTCATCGTCGAAGGCGTCAACGTGGCCAAGCGTCACGCCAAGCCGACGCGGGCCACCCAGCAGGGCGGCGTCATCGACAAGTTCATGCCGGTGCACGTCTCGACGGTGGGCCTCGTCTGCAAGAGCTGCGACAAGGCGACGCGGGTCGGCTACAAGGTCGAGGACGACGGCGAGAAGGTCCGGGTCTGCAAGAAGTGCGGGTCGACGCTGTGAGCACGACGAGCGCACCGACGCGGCCCCGGCTGAAGGAGCGGTACCTCACCGAGGTCCGGGCCGCCCTGTTGGAAGAGCTGGGCCTGGGTAACGTCATGGAAGTCCCGCGCCTCGAGAAGGTCGTCATCAACATGGGCGTCGGCCGCGCCACCCAACAGGCCTCGCTCATTGAGGGAGCACAACGCGACCTCGAGACCATCACCGGCCAGAAGCCGATCGTCACCCGGGCCAAGCAGTCCATCGCCGGCTTCAAGCTGCGCGAGGGCCAGGCCATCGGGGTCAAGGCGACGCTGCGGGGCGACCGGGCCTGGGAGTTCTTCGACCGGCTGCTCAGCCTGGCCATTCCCCGTATCCGTGACTTCCGAGGGCTTTCCCCCCGGTCGTTCGACGGCCACGGCAACTACACGTTCGGCGTGACCGAGCAGCTGATCTTCCCCGAAATCGACTACGACAAGATCGACACGACCCGCGGCATGGACATCACCATTGTCACGACCGCACGCACGAACGAGGAAGGACGGGCGTTCCTGGCAGCGTTCGGCTTTCCGTTCCGACAGGAGAACGGGTAGCACCATGGCGAAGAAGGCTCTGATTGAGAAGCAGCAGCGCACCCCCAAGTTCAAGGTGCGGGGATACACCCGGTGCCAGCGGTGCGGGCGGCCGAAAGCCGTGTACCGCAAGTTCGGACTCTGCCGTATCTGCCTGCGCGTCATGGTGCACGCGGGCGAGGTGCCCGGCGTCACAAAGGCAAGCTGGTAGCCCGCCATGACAATGACTGACCCCATCGCGGACATGCTCACGCGTATCCGCAACGCGAACTCCGCCATGTTCGACACGGTGAAGATGCCCGGCTCCAAGCTGAAGCAATCGCTGGCCGACGTCCTCGTGCGCGAGGGCTTCATCGCGGGCTACACGATTGAGCCCAACACGGGCAAGCCCGGATCGACGCTCGAGATCACCCTGAAGTACTCGGGCGACCGCACCCGCACCATCGCCGGCATTAAGCGCGTGTCCAAGCCCGGTCTGCGTATTTACGCCCGGGCCGACGGCATGCCGCGCGTGCTCGGCGGCATGGGCGTGGCCGTTGTCTCCACCAGCCAGGGATTGCTGACCGACCGCGAGGCGCGGCGCAAGCACCTGGGCGGCGAGGTGCTCTGCCATGTCTGGTAGCGCCATGACCGGAGAGGAAGCCTGATGTCACGAGTCGGACGCTCTCCCATTGCGGTCCCGTCCAGCGTCACCGTGACCCTGAGTGGGGACACCGTGAACGTGAAGGGCCCCCAGGGCGTGCTCGAGCGCCAGTTGCCCGAAGGCATCACCATCGCCCAAGAAGGTGACACGCTGGTCGTGAGCCGTCCCGACGACGAGCGCCGCCACCGTGCCCTGCACGGCCTGTCCCGTTCGCTGGTGGCCAACATGGTCTCTGGCGTGACGGATGGCTTCACCAAGGAGCTCGAGATCGTTGGCGTGGGCTACCGCGCCACGGCCAAGGGCCCCAACGCGCTGGAGCTGGCCCTCGGTTTCTCGCACCCGGTGAACGTCAACGCCCCCGATGGCATCGCCTTCGAGGTGCCGGTCCCCACGCGGATCATCGTCAAGGGGATCGACAAGGAGAAGGTGGGCCAGGTGGCCGCTGACATCCGCAAGCTGCGCAAGCCGGAGCCCTACAAGGGCAAGGGCGTGCGCTACGCCAACGAACGAGTGCTGCGCAAAGCAGGAAAGGCTGCCAAGTAATGGCACGTACGAGCGATCGCACCCGCCTGCGCCTCCGGCGCCATGCCCGGGTCCGCAGCAAGGTCATCGGGACGGCCGAATGCCCCCGGCTGGCCGTGCACCGGTCCAACCGGCACATTTCGGCCCAGCTCATCGACGATGCCGCTGGTCGCACCCTGGCCTCCGCCTCCTCGGTGGAGTCCGATCTGCGTGCGTCCTTGGGCAAGAGCGGCGGCGGTAACGTGACTGGCGCAGAATCGGTTGGACGGCTGCTTGGCTCGAGGGCCAAGGCGGCCGGTATCACCAAGGTGGTTTTTGACCGTGGGGGCTTCGTGTACCACGGGCGTGTCGCCGTCCTGGCTGACGCGGCACGGGCCGAGGGACTGGAGTTCTAAGCATGGTCGACACACAGTACGAAGAGCGCACCATCAAGGTGAACCGCGTGGCCAAGGTGGTCAAGGGTGGTCGCCGCTTCTCCTTTGCCGCGCTGATGGTCGTCGGCGACGGCAACGGCAAGGTCGGACTCGGCTACGGCAAGGCCAAGGAGGCCGGGCTGGCCGTCCAGAAGGGTATTGAAGAGGCGCGCAAGAACCTCTTCGAGGTCCCCCTCGCCGGCAGCACCATCGTCCACCCCGTCATCGGTGAGAGCGGTGCGGGTCGGGTCCTCCTGAAGCCTGCGGCGCCGGGAACCGGCGTCATCGCCGGTGGCGCGGCCCGCCACATCCTCGAGATGGCCGGTATCCGCGACATCCTGGCCAAGTCGCTGGGCTCGTCCAACGGGATCAACGTGGCCCACGCCACCATCGCCGGGCTCAAGAGCCTGCGCCGTCCCGACGAGGTGGCCGCGCTGCGCGGCAAGTCGGCCGACGAGGTCACGCCCGGCGGCGTCCTGCGGGCCTACCGCGAGCGCAAGCGCGAGACCGATCTGTTCGCGGCGGAGACGCGCTGACCATGGCGGCAACCACCAAGAAGGCGACCGGGGAAGCCACGCTGCTCGTGACGCAGACCCGCTCGGCCATCGGGACCAAGCCCAAGCACCGGGGCACCCTGCGGGCCCTGGGTCTGCGCGGCATCGGTCAGTCCAACGAACTTCCGGATCGCCCCGAAATCAGGGGCATGCTGGCCCGCGTGCCGCATCTGATCCGCATTGAGGAGGTGTCCAAGTGAAGCTCCACGATCTGGCGCCGCCCAAGGGCTCGACCAAGCCCAAGCACCGGGTCGGCCGCGGCACCGGGGGCAAGGGCCACAAGACGGCCGGCCGTGGGACCAAGGGTCAGAAGGCCCGCAACACCATGCCCGCCGGCTTCGAGGGTGGCCAGCTTCCTCTCATGCAGCGCATCCCCAAGTTGAAGGGCTTCAAGAACCCCTTCCGGGTCGAGTACACCCCGGTCAACCTGGCCACACTCGACGCGCTGGGCGCGGACGAGGTCACGGTCGAGTCACTCGTCCAGGCCGGCATCGTTCGTCCGAAGGCCCTGGTCAAGGTTCTCGGTCAGGGGTCGCTGAGCCGGCCCGTCCGGGTCTCGGTGCACGCCTTCTCCAAGTCGGCCGAAGCGGCAATCACCGCCGCCGGGGGTAGCGTCGACCGGGTGCCCTTGCCGTTTGCCCAGCGTCCGCCCGCATCGGGCAACGCCTTGATGAACCGCTAGTGACCACTACTCCGGGACTCAACTGAGAGGAAGGGCCATGCTCTCCCGGCTCGCCAACATCTTCAGAGTCCCCGACCTTCGCAACAAGGTCATCTTCACGCTGGCGATCATCGCCCTGTACCAAATCGGGGCGAACGTCCCTGTGCCCGGCGTCAACTGGTCGCGCCTGCAAAGCCTGGAGAGCTCGGCGTCCGCCTCGGGCGTGCTCGGCTTCCTCAACCTCTTCAGCGGAGGCGCCCTGGTGCGCCTGGCTGTCTTCGGCCTGGGCGTCATGCCTTACATCACGAGCTCCATCATCATTCAGCTGCTGTCGACCGTCATCCCCAAGCTGGAGGAGTGGCGGGACCAGGGTGCCGTCGGCCAGAAGAAGATCACCCAGACCACGCGCTATCTCACTGTGGCCCTGGCCGTCATGCAGTCCTCGGGCCTCGTCTACGCCTTCCACGGCCACGACTCCGCTCTGCTCGGGACCAGCGTCGACCTCATTCCGAGCTTCAACTGGCCACTTGCCCTGTTCATGGTGCTGATCCTGACCGCCGGCACGGCCTTCGTCATGTGGCTGGCCGAGCTGATCACCCAGCGCGGCATCGGCCAGGGCATGTCGATCCTGATCTTCGCCAACGTCGTGGCCGCCATCCCCACCGGGTTCAAGGCGATCTACGAGGAAGGGGGGAAGGCCAAGTTCGGGATCATCATTCTCGTGTCGATCATTTTGCTGGTCTTCATCGTCTTCATGGACCAGGGGCAACGGCGCATCCCCGTCACATTCGCCCGTCGCGTGGTCGGGCGACGAATGTACGGCGGCAGCTCCACCTACATCCCGCTCAAGGTGAACCAGTCCGGCGTGATCCCGATCATCTTCGCCAGCTCGGTCCTCTACATCCCGGTCCTGCTGTCCAACGTCGTGCCGTGGAACTGGTTCCAGAACTTCGTGCGCAACAGCCTGACCCCGACGAGCTTCGTGTACATCCTGGCGTACTTCCTCCTCATCGTGATGTTCACCTTCTTCTACGTGTACGTCGCCTTCGATCCGCACCAGCAGGCCGACCTGATCCGCAAGCAGGGTGGGTTCGTGCCGGGCATCCGGCCGGGACCGCCGACCGAGCGGTATTTCGCGCACATCCTGAGCCGCATCACGGTCGTGGGGGCGATCTTCCTGGGCTCGGTGGCCGTCGTGCCCTCGCTGCTCATGGCGGTCTGGCACCTCAACAAGTTCCCCTTCTACGGGACCACCCTGCTGATCTCGGTCGGCGTCGCCCTCGAGACCATGCGCCAGATCGACAGCCAGTTGATGATGCGCAACTACGAGGGCTTCCTCAAGTAGGCGCCGGTGAT
>DATCEZ010000011.1:0-4856 GCA_036509775.1 Acidimicrobiales bacterium | reverse complement strand
CTCGAGGTCCACCGTGCCGTCACCAAGCGCCCCCACCACGACGACACGCATGCCGGCCATGACCGCAGACGCCGCATTGGTCCCGTGCGCGCTCGACGGGATCAGACAGACGTTGCGTTCGTCGTCACCGCGCGATCGGTGGTACGCCGCAATGGCCAGAAGGCCCGCCAACTCTCCCTGGCTCCCCGCGTTCGGCTGGACGGACACCTTGGCGTAGCCGGTGACCTCGGCCAGCCATTCCTCGAGTTCGTCGATGAGCGACAGGTAGCCGGGCGTGCTCTCCATCGGCGCGAACGGATGGACATCCGCGAACCCCGGCAGGCCAACCGGCTCCATCTCCGTCGTCGCGTTCAGCTTCATGGTGCACGACCCGAGCGGGATCATGCCCCGGTCGAGCGCGAAGTCCTGGTCGGAGAGGCGGCGCAGGTAGCGGAGCATGGCCGTCTCGGAGTGGTGCTCCGAGAAGACGGGATGGCGCAGAATCGGGCCCCGGCGCAGCAGCGCCGCGGGCAGCGCGGTCTCGGCCCCCACTCCCCCACCCTTCACCCCAAAGGCCTGGAGCACGGAGGCGCAGTGAGCCGCCGTCGTCGTCTCGCCGCACGAGATTCCGACGTGGTCCTCGTCGACGAGCCGCAGGAGCACACCACGGTCGCGGGCATTGGCGACGATCGACGCCGCTGCACCCGGCGCCTCGACCACCACCGTGTCGAAGAATTCCCGGTGGACCAGGTTGAGCCCGGCGCCTTCCAAACCCGCCGCCAGGCCGGCGGCACGGCGATGGACGCGGCGGGCAATCCCGCGCAATCCATCGGCGCCGTGGTACACGGCGTACATGGAGGCGACGACCGCCAACAGGACCTGGGCTGTGCAGATGTTGGAGGTCGCCTTCTCACGGCGAATGTGCTGCTCCCGCGTCTGGAGGGCAAGCCGGTACGCCGGGCGGTCCTCCGCGTCGATCGAGAGCCCGACCAGGCGTCCGGGCAGGTCGCGCTCGAGGCCACCCTTGACGGCCATGTAGGCCGCATGCGGTCCGCCGTACCAGAGCGGGACCCCGAAGCGCTGGGAGGAGCCGACGGCGACGTCAGCCCCCCACTCCCCCGGCGGCTTGAGCAGCGTGAGCGCCAGGAGATCCGCCGCGACCGTCACGAGTGCGCCCTTGGCATGTGCGTCTGCCGTCAGGGCCTCGAAGTCACGCAGTGCGCCCGAGCAACCCGGATACTGCTGCACCAGGCCGAAGTAGTCGCCGGCCGGCAACCCGGCGCTCAGGTCGACCACGTCCATGACAAGCCCCAGCGGCCCGAGGCGCGTCGCCAGCACGGCGATGGTCTGAGGCAGGCAGTCGGCGTCGACGATGACCCGATTCGATGCATTCGTGGCGCGGCGGCGCATGAGGGTGACGGCCTCGGCCACGGCGGTGCTCTCGTCGAGCAGTGAGGCGTTGGCCGTGTCGAGCCCCGTGAGATCGGTCACCATCGTCTGGAAGTTCAGGAGGGCCTCCAACCGGCCCTGGCTGATCTCGGGCTGGTACGGCGTGTAGGCCGTGTACCAGGCCGGGCTCTCGAGCACGTTGCGCCGGACGACCCCGGGCGTGACGGTCCCCGAGTAGCCGAGGCCGATCATGGGCTCCGCGATTGTGTTGCTGGCGGCGAGCCGGCGGAGCTCCTCGAGCACTTGCTGCTCGGAGATTGCGGGTGGAAGGCGAAGCGTGTCGAGACTCCGCACACTTCCCGGCACCGCAGCAGTGAGCAGCGCATCGAGCGACTCGTAGCCGAGGATCTTGAGCATCCCCTCCTGCTCCTCGTGCGACGGACCGACGTGACGTCGCACGAAGTCTTCGAAGGGTTCGAGTACCTCGGATTGGTTGCCGGCCTGCTGCTCGCTCACGGGGATCTCCTCACGTATTCCGCGCGTCACGCGGAACTGTCGGACGTCCTCCCCGCTCTGTCACTGGACCTGAGAGCCTCACCGCGACCTGCGCGGCTTCCACCTTCGGTGCAGGCATCGAACACCTGCTTTCCAGAGTTGCCTCGCCGGAGCGGTATGTCGGCCTGAGAGTTTCTCGGGGAGAGTTGCTCCTCCGGCGTCCCCTCGACTGCGCGCTACGGGGACTCTGGCGCTCCGGTTCAAACGGCGTATTCAGTTGTGCAGATCACTCTACTGGACCCACCACGGCGGCCCGGTTACACGCCGGCGAGCTATTCGCTCTCGTCGCGAATGGGCCACAGAGGCGGTCGCACCAGCCGGGCCGGGAGCTCCCGGCCGCGCTGGACGATGGTGATGGCATCCCCGTCGAGCAGCCGTGCGTCGGCGTCGACAAAGCCCAGCCCGACCCCACGTTCCCGCATCGGCGAGAAGTTGCCACTGGTCAGGATCCCGACTTGCTCCTGACCCTCAAAGAGGAGGGATCCGTCCCGCAGGGGCTGCCGTCCGTCCGCCACAAACCCGCGCAAGCGGCGGGCGGGACCGTTCGCCCGCTCCTCTTCCAGCGCGGCCCGGCCCGTGAAATCACCCTTGTCCCACCCGATCACCCAGCCCAGGCCCGCCTGCAACGGGGTGATGCCGGGACCGAGCTCGTGGCCGTGGAGCGGGAGGCCGGCCTCGAGGCGCAGCGTGTCGCGTGCGCCCAGGCCCGCCGGGACGACGCCCTGGTCCAGGACCGCGTCCCAGAAGTCGACCGCCACCTCGGCCGGAACGGCGCACTCCACGCCTTCCTCACCGGTGTAGCCGGTCCCGGCCACCAGACAGGTAGCGCCGGCCCAGTCGAAGCGCTTCACCGCGAACCGATGGACGGTTGCCGCCTCTGACGACACCTGCGCCAGGCGAGCACGTGCCTCGGGGCCCTGAATCGCAATCAGAGCTCGCTCGTCGGTGACATCGCTCCCCCCGATGGCGGCGACGACACTCGAAGTGTTCGAGGCATTCGGCATGACATCGAACCGCTCGTCGTCGACCCACCAGACGATGATGTCGTCGACCACGAAGCCGTCCTCGTCGAGAAGGTGGGTGTACTGCGCACGGCCCGGCGCGATCCGGGTCAAGTCGTTGCTCAGTGAGTGCTGGAGGTGGTCGAACGCGTCGCGACCGAGGACGCGGACCGTGCCGAGGTGACTGACGTCGAAGGCGACCGCCGAGGTACGGCAGGCTCGATGCTCGGCCACCGTTCCGGAGGGATAGGCCAAGGGCATCTGCCAACCGCCGAACGGGACCATCTTGGCGCCCAGCGCAATGTGCGATGCGTACAGCGGCGAGACCCTTAGCACGGTATCGGCGCCGTCGTTATCCACCCAGCCAGACTAGGCCGCTCCGGACAGCAGTCCGTGGGACGCAATAAGCGAAGCGAAGTCGCGCTGGTACACGATGGAGATGGGTACTTCGGGGTAGAGCTCGCGCATCCGCCGCACCTTGCGGTTCTTGCGGGTCACCAGTCGCTGGTCGGCCGTGGTCAGCTCAATGAACACGCCGCGGCGGGGCAGGTAGAAGTCTGGGCGGAACCCCGACACGGGAGAGCCGTTACTGTCCCACGCCAACGGGAACTCGACCGGCTCGTATCGCCAACGCTCGCCCGACAGGTCGAGAAGCGTGGCGAACAGTCGCTCGGATGGATGGGCAAAACGGACCTGCCCTGCGGGCACGCAAGCCGGATGGTGAATGCGCCCGACACGCGCTGGGTCCGTCGAGGTCACTCCCCCGAGGCCCGCGCGACCTGCACTCGAGTGGAACGGGATCTGGCCGGAGCGTCTTTGGTCGCCGCGTCAAGGCTCACGATGTCGGCGTCCAACTCCTCGACCACACCGGCCAGCGGCACGATGTTGAACACACCTTGGCCGCCTGCCAGCAGATCCACGACCTCACCGTTGGAGCGGGCCAGCACCGAGCTGGTTCCCATCAACACGAGGTTGGCGGACGCCAGATCCGAGCCCAAATCCTCCCGCAGGCATTCCACAGCCCGCCGCGCCGACTGCAGGGAGACCCCGGAGTCGAGCAGTTGCTTGATCACCTTGAGTTCCAACACGTCCGAGTAGGCGTAGACCCGTCGCGAGCCGCTGCCCTTGGCCGTCGCGACCGACGGCTGAAGCAGACCCGTACGCGCCCAATAATCGAGCTGCCGGTACGAGATTCCCACGAGACCACACACCTGCGGCCCATGAAACCCCCCGACATGGGTTACGGCGTCGTCGACCATCACACCTCCCTGCAATCCCACTCCTGCGCTACCACTCCAACCGTCACTGTAGTGCATACCGGACGACACAGCAGTAGTTACGAGAGCGTTATTCGGAAGGAAATTCCGGCACCTGAGGCCAGACCACCACGGCTCCGAGCACGGAGACCCCCACCCGGTGCCCAGGCTGGAGCGGAGCTCCCCCCGTGACCCGAACGACCAGGTCAGGCAGGCCGGTTCCCTCGGGACGGACCCGCACCACGGCATCGTGCCCGTAGTACTCGTAGCTCTGCACCGTCGCCACGACCCCTCCGTTCGTGGCCTCCTCGAGCCTGATCTGCTCCGGCCGGACCATGACCTGGGCCCTTCCCGCTGGCAGCGATCCGTTGCCGGCAGCCACGGAGAGGTCGCCCAAACCGGTCCGGGCTCTGCCCCCATGGACCTCCCCTTCGAGGACGTTCGACTCCCCTAGGAACTGCGCCAGGTCGACATCACCGGGCCGGCCGTACAGGGCCGCCGGCGTGTCGAGTTGGGCAATGACGCCGCGGCGGAGGACCGCCACCTGGTCGGCCATGGAAAGTGCTTCGTCCTGATCGTGGGTGACCAGAATGGATGTGGTGCCGGCCTTTCGCAGCACGGCGAGGACGTCGGCACGGACCGACGACCGCATGGCCGCGTCGAGCGAAGAGAAAGG
>DATCEZ010000010.1:0-9315 GCA_036509775.1 Acidimicrobiales bacterium | reverse complement strand
TGCTGGTACCGTTCACTTTGGAAGTGCCCTCCTGGTTTGAGGTGCTGTTGCGTAGACAACAACAGTTTCCCCTACATGGAGGGCTTTTCCGCGGACGCGGGCAGGTCAGCTCACGAGGCTCCGTGAATAGCTGGGGCTAGGGAAAGTAGCGTCTGGTTATGGATGACCGTTTCGCAATCAATCAAGTAGGCGACCTCACGCTGGCCGAGGATGGTTCGGTCTTTCTGGACCCACGATGGCAGTTCACAACGACCATGGTGGATGAGGAGACGATTGTCAGTCCTCCGGCTCATCTCGGAACCGGGGTGGTAATGGGATGGAGTCTCCAAGAATTGCACGCCATCGCGCACGGAGTTCCTTGTAGCTGCCCTGTGGGCCAGGTTCTGGACCAGGAACGAGGGTGACGGCTCCCGTAACTTTTAGTGTGTTCATCTTACCCTCTGAACTGCGGTTTTACACGCATTAGGTACTTGACACACCAGTGAAAAAGGCGCATAGTTGAGGTGTGCCAAATACCTCAAAAGCCTTTGAGCCGACAAACCTCGTAGCGGCCATTCGTTACTTCTCCGACGATGACCGTGCGTTCGCTTTCGTTATGCGGATGCGCTGGGATGACGGCCCTGTCGTTTGCCCACGTTGCTCGCACGACGAGACCACGTTCATTCAGACCCGCCGTATATGGAAGTGCAAGGGCTGCAAAAAGCAGTTCAGCATCAAGGTTGGCACCATCTTTGAGGACTCCCCCATCGGCTTTGACAAGTGGCTCCCGGCTATCTGGCTCATCACGAACTCAAAGAACTCGGTCAGCTCTCACGAACTCGGCCGGGCGTTGGGCGTGACTCAGAAAACGTCGTGGTTCATGCTCCACCGGATTCGGCTGGCCTTTGAGACTCCCGCCTACAAGCGCATGACCGGAACCGTCGAAGTTGACGAAACCTACGTCGGCGGCAAGGGCCGCAACATGCACAAGGCGCAGCGGGCTATCAAGATCCGAGGTCGCGGCATGGTCAACAAGACGCCCGTTCAAGGTGCCAAGAACCGCGAGACCAACACCGTGCGGGCCGAGGTCATCCACTCTGGCAGCAAGACATATGCCCAGAACGTGACCGAATGGGTAACGCTTGGCTCAACGGTCTACACCGACCAGTTCAGCGGTTACCGGCGTTTGGGCGACAAGTTCCAGCACGATTACGTCACGCACACTCGCGACGAGTTCGTCCGTGGCGAGGTCCACGTAAATGGCATGGAGAACTTCTGGGCGTTGCTCAAGCGTGCGCTGAAAGGCACCCAGACCCACACGAACCCCGAGCACTTGCACCGCTACGTCCAAGAGCGTGTGTTTGCTTACAACAACTTCTGGATGGACGACATTGGCCGCATGAAGACGGCCATGCGTCAGGTGAGTGGTCGCAGGGTTACTTACGCCGAACTGATTAGCGGGAAGTAGTCAGCGACTCCACGGCCACGGTCGGTTCGGGTAAATGCTAGGCCGATTGCTCTGATAGTGCGTATGTTCATGTTTCTGGACTGGCGGGTCGGGCGGTGGCTTCGGCTGGACAAACAGCAGAAAAATACCGACCACGAATGCCACTGAAATCACGATGATTGCCACGACGTGACCTAGCAGTGTGACGCTGGCGAGAACTGCGCTCAAAAGCATCAAGGACAGTCCATTCGGATTAGCGGACGGGCGACCAAGCTGCATCCGGTAGAGGCTACGCATCTTGTCAGTCGCACGCGTAGCCGCGCAGTAGAATCTGGGTGTGCCCAAGACCCCGCCAGAATCCCCCGAACCGGCCGATACCGAGCGATTTGAGCATGCGGTCCGAGACCTGTTGAAAGTGCCTAAGGGCGAGGTTGACGAGCTGCGGAAGAAAGAGACGCAGGGGAAGAAATGACGACGTATCGGGTGATCGATGTCACAAAGGACGGCAGGGGTGCGATAGCCGCCCTCGTGGTCAAGGAAGACACCGGCAAGAAGCTGAAAGACAAGACCACGCTGCCAAAGGCCAAGGTTATTGAGTGGGTCGAGAAATACGGCGACGTGTTCTACAAGATTGACTTGACCACCGGCGAGACTGGGCGTGTTCGCAGAGACCCAAAGCGCATTCAGACCATCGGAGACAAGGACCTAACGGACAACCTCGGTTAGCCAGGCGTTCTGTCCGAACACGGCCTCTAAATCGTTCTCGTTGATTGGGATTCGGACGGTGGCGACAGGTTCGGTGTGCCGGAATCTGGCAACAAGGCGCGAGACCCAACCCTTGACCTCGGATTTAGGGGTTGGTGTGTCAGGTATGTCAGTCCCATGAATATGCAGGTATGTGTATACTTATGCGATGAAAGCAGGGATCCTCGGTGCGTCGGGGTACACCGGGTCTGAGCTGTTGCGCTTGCTGGCGGGGCATCCGGAGTTCGAGGTGGCGGTCGCCACCGCCCATTCCCACGCCGGTGACCAGGTGGGGAGCCATACGCCCTCGTTGGCCGCCGCCTATCCCGGACTGGTCTACGAGGACAACGACCCGGCCCGCTTCGACGGCCTCGACCTGGTGTTCTGCGGCCTGCCCCACGGGGAGTCCCAGCGCATCGTCCCCGGGCTCCGGTCGCGGGTCGGGCTGGTGGTGGACCTGGCTGCCGACTTCCGGCTGAAGGACCCCGGCCTCTATCCCCAGTGGTACGGGGAGGAGCACAGCGCACCGGAGCTGCTGGCCGACGCCGTCTACGGGCTGCCTGAGCTGTTCCGCGAGGGACTCGCCGGCGCCAGTCTCGTGGCGGCAGCCGGTTGCTACCCGACGACGGCCGGGCTCGCCCTCGCGCCCCTTGTGCGGGCGGGACTGGTCGAGCCCACCGGCATCGTGGTCGACGCCGCGTCGGGTGTGTCGGGCGCCGGGCGCGGGCTCAAGGAATCGCTGCATTTCGGGACGGTCGACGAGGACTTCACGGCCTACGGCTTGTTGACCCACCGCCACACCCCCGAGATGGAGCAGATCATCGGCGGGGAAGTGCTCTTCACGCCGCACCTGGCGCCGATGACGCGCGGCATCCTCGCCACCTGTTACGCCCGGCCTGTCGGCGGGACGTCCCTGACGACCGAGACCGTCATGGTTGCGTTGCACGAGGCCTACGACGCCGAGCCGTTCGTGGTGGTGACCGACGCCCCGCCCTCCACCAAGGCCACGGCGGGCTCGAACGCCGCCCATGTGACGGCGCGGGTGGATCCCCGGACCGGTTGGGTGCTGTCGTTGTGTGCCCTGGACAATCTCGTGAAGGGTGCGTCGGGCCAGGCCATCCAGTGCGCCAACGCGGCGCTGGGCTTGCCCGAGACCACCGGGCTGCCGAGCGCCGGGGTGTACCCGTGAGCGTCAACGCGCCGCAGGGCTTCGTCGCGGTGGGGGGCTACGCCGGCATCAAGGCGGCCAAGGCGCACGACGTCGCCGTCGTGGCCACCGCCGACGGCCGGGCCGTGCCCGCCGCGGGCGTCTTCACGTCGAACCTGGCGGCGGCCGCACCCGTCCAGGTCAGCCGTGACCACCTGGCGTCCACCGGCGGCAAGGCGGCGGGCGTGATCCTCACGTCGGGCAACGCCAACGCCGCCACGGGGGTCCCCGGTCGGGAGGCCGCCGAACGGCTCTGTACCGCGGTGGCCGGTGACATCGGCGCCACGGCCGAGGAGATCCTCGTCTGTCAGACGGGCCTCATCGGGATCCCGTTCCCCATCGACCACGTCATCCCCGAAATCGAGTCGATCGTGATGGCGCGCACAAGCCGCCGCGAGTCGGCGGCCGAGGCCGCCAAGGCGATCATGACGACCGACACCGTGCCCAAGGAGGTCGTGGTGGAGGGCGACGGGTTTACCGTCGGCGGCATGGCCAAGGGCGCCGCCATGCTGGCGCCGAACATGGCCACCATGCTCGCCGTCTGCACGACCGACGCCCTCGTGGAGCCTGCCATCCTGCAGGCCGCTCTCCGCGAGGCCGTGGCGGCCTCGTTCAACACGATCACGGTGGACGGGTGCACCTCCACCAACGACACCGTGCTGGTGTTGGCCAACGGGCTCGGCGCCAGCCCGTCGCCCGCGGTCCTCACGGCTGCGCTCTACGAGGCCTGCCGATCGCTCGCAGAGCAGATGGTGGACGATGCCGAAGGGGCGACCAAGGTGGCGCATGTGCACGTGCGGGGCGCCGTGAGCGACGAGGCAGCGCACATTGCCGCCCGCAAGGTGGCGGACTCCATGCTCGTGCAGTGCTCGCTGTTCGGCGAGGACCCCTACTGGGGGCGCATCATCTCCGAGCTCGGCTCGGCCGGGACGCCCTTCGACATCGACCGGGTGTTGCTCGCCTACGGCAGCACGGTGGTCTGCGCCGGCGGGGTGGGCGTGCCCCATGACGCCGCTGCAGTGGCGGCGCACATGGCGGGCCGCCATGTCGTGCTCGATTGCGACCTCGGGCTCGGCTCGGGCGAGGCGGTCGTCCTCGGGACGGACCTCGGCTACGGCTATATCGACGAGAACAGGACGACATCGTGACGGCCCGCGAAGCACCGATCGTGCCGCCCAAAATCACTCGCGCCGAGAAGGCGGCGGCAGCCAAGACGGCGTCGGTGCTCGTGGAGGCGTTGCCCTATATCCGCCGCTTCTGGGAGAAGATCGTCGTCGTCAAATACGGCGGCAACGCGCTGCACGCGGCGGAGACCGCCGAGAGTGAGGACGCGGCGTCTCCGGGCGACGCGCTGGCCTCGTTCGCCGAAGACGTGGTTCTCATGCGCGCCGTCGGCATGCTGCCCGTCGTGGTGCACGGTGGTGGCCCCCAGATCGGCGAGCTGATGGAACGGCTCGGCAAGGTGACGGAATTCCGCAACGGGTTGCGGGTGACCGACGCCGACACGCTCGACATCGCACGCATGGTGCTGGTGGGCAAGGTGAACCGCGACATCGTGTCGGCCATCAATGTGCACGGGCCGATCGCCGTCGGGTTGTCCGGAGAGGACGCGAATCTCATCACCGCCGCGCCGCGTCATGCCGACCTCGGCTTCGTCGGAAACGTGTCGGTCGTCGATCCCACCATGCTCGAACGGCTGCTGGCCGAGGGGCTGATTCCGGTCGTGGCGACGATCGGGGCCGACGAGTCGGGTCAGGCCTACAACATCAATGCCGACACGGTGGCCGGCGCGCTGGCGGAGGCGCTGCAGGCCGAGAAGCTCATCTTCCTGACCGACATCGAGGGGCTCCGGGTCGTGGCCGACGATCCCACGACGGTCATCCACCAGGCCTCGGCCGCGGTCATCGACGAGATCGTGCGCGACGGGGGAGTGCAGGGCGGCATGATCCCCAAGGTCGAAGCCTGCGCCAACGCGGTACGGGCCGGGGTCGGTCAGGCGCACATCCTCGACGGGCGTGAGCCCCACGCCCTGTTGCTCGAGCTCTTCACCGACTCGGGCGTGGGGACGATGGTGGTCCCGTGACCGACGCCGACGCGGGGGCCGCGACCCCACCGGAGCGCTCGTCGCTCATGCGGACCTACGCCGACCCGCCCGCCACCTTCGTGCGGGGCCACGGCACGGTGCTCTACGACGCCGACGGCATTGAGTACCTCGACTTCATCACCGGGCTGGCCGTGGTGTCTCTGGGCCACGCCCATCCGGCCGTGGCCGATGCGGTGGCCGAACAGGCGCGGACACTCAGCCACGTCTCGAACCTCTATGGCAACACCTTGGCGCCCGAGGTCGCCCGCACCATTGACCGGCTCATCAACGGCGGCACCGGCCAGGCTGGCGGCCAGGTCTTCTTCGGCAACTCGGGCGCCGAGGCCAACGAGTGCGCGCTCAAGCTGGCCCGGCGCTGGGCCGGTCCCGGTCGCCATGTCGTGATCAGTGCCGACAACTCGTTTCACGGCCGCACGCTGGCCACGCTCACCGCCACCGGCCAGCCCGAGAAGCAGGCGCCCTTCGTGCCGCTGCCCGAGGGTTTCGAGCACGTGCCCTACGACGATGTCGCCGCGTTGGACAAAGCGCTCGACCCCGACACGGTCGCGGCCGTGCTGTTGGAGCCGCTCCAGGGCGAGGGCGGCGTCATGGTCCCGAGCTCGGACTACCTGGGAGCGGTGCGTGCGCTCTGCACCGAACGCAACGCGCTCCTCATGCTCGACGAGGTGCAGACCGGCCTGGGCCGGACCGGGCACTGGTTCGCCTTCCAGGCCCAGGGCCTCGAGCCTGACGTGGTGACGATGGCCAAGGCGCTCGGCAACGGCATGCCGGTGGGCGCCTGCTGGGCCCGGGCCGAGGTGGCGGCGGCCTTCGGTCCGGGCGACCACGGGTCGACGTTCGGTGGCCAGCCCCTCGCCCTGGCTGCGGTCAAGGCGACCTTGGCCGTCATGGAATCCGAGGACGTTCCCCGCCGCGCCCGCGAGCAGGGTGAACGCCTGGCGACTGGGCTGGCCAAGCTCCCCGGAGTCGTCTCGGTGCGCGGCGCCGGGTTGTTGCTGGCAGCGCAGCTTCAGGAGCCGGTGGCCAAGGAAGCAGCGGCCTGGGCGCTGGCGCACGGCCTGCTCGTGAACCCGGTGCGGCCCGACGCCATCCGTGTGGCACCGCCCCTGCTGGTGCGCGACGACGAAGTCGACACTGCACTCGGGATCCTCGGCGACGCCTTGACGGTTTCGCTGCCCGGTTCCGGCGGATCGCGGTAGGGGAGGGATCGTCACATGCGCAACTTCTTCGACCTCGACGACCTCGACGTCGACGAGTGGGAACACCTCCTCGGGCTGGCGCTCGACCCGCCGGCCAACGCGCCGCTGGCCGGCCAGGGCGTCGCGCTGCTCTTCCAGAAGCCGTCGGCCCGCACCCGGAACTCCACCGAAATGGCGGTCGTCGACCTCGGCGGGCACCCGGTCTACATCCAGGGGACCGAGGTCGGGCTGGACGAGCGCGAGACGGCGGAGGACGTCGCACGCACACTGGCCTGCTACCACAGCGTCCTCTGCGCCCGGGTGTTCGAGCACTCCATGCTCGTGCGCATGGCCGGCGCCCTGCAGCGGAGCGGCTTCGACGTGCCGGTGGTGAACCTGCTGTGCGACACCGCCCACCCGTGTCAGGCCGTGGCCGACGTGCTCACCATGCGCGAGGCGCTCGGCCCGCTGGCCGGCCGCGTGCTCACCTACGTCGGGGACGCCAACAACATGGCGCGTTCGCTGGCCAAGGCGGGCCTGCTCGAGGGCATGGAGGTGCGCTTCGCCAGCCCGGCCGCCTATACGTTCTCCGGCGGCGACCTGTCGGACCTGCAGGCCTTCGCCGACCGCGTCGGCCGTGGCGGCAGCGTGCAGACCACCGACGACCCGGGCCAGGCAGCCAAGGGCGCCAGCGTGCTCTATACCGACGTCTGGACGAGCATGGGCCAGGAAACGGAGCGGGCGACCCGGCTGGCCGCCTTCGAAGGCTTCACCGTTGACGGCGCACTGGTCGAGCAGGCGGGCGACGACGCGGTTGTCCTGCACTGCCTGCCGGCCCACCGGGGCGAGGAGATCACCGACGGCGTCCTGGAGGGGCCGCACTCACTGGTCTGGCGCCAGGCTGCCCACCGGCGCACTGCCATGCGGGGAGTGCTGGCCTGGGTCGTGGAGGGGTCGGCATGAGCGGGCAGGCGCCGAGCCGGCTGACGAAGAACCAGCGCCAGCACCGCATCACCAAGTTGTTGGAGTCCCAGCCGGTGACGAACCAGGCGCAGCTGGTGGCCCTGCTGGGGGAGCAGGGGATCGAGGCGACCCAGACGACGGTGTCGCGCGACCTCGAGGACTTGGGCGCGGTGAAGGTCCGCCTCCCCGGGGGCGAGACGGCCTACGCGCTGCCCGAGCTCCCCACGCAACAGATCGCGCCCGAGGACCACTTGCGGCGGGTGCTGGGGGAGTGGGTGGTCGAGGTGGCCCATTCGGGCAACCTCGTGGTCCTGCGCACGCCGCCGGGCTCGGCCCACGTGGTCGGCTCCGCGCTGGACCGCAGCGGGCTGGAAGAGGTGGTCGGCACCGTGGCGGGCGACGACACGGTGCTGGTCATCGTCGAGGAGCACATCGGCGGGGCCCCGATGGCGGACCGCCTGCGCGACGTGGCGGGCATTGTCGTGACGAACAAGATCGCATTGAATGGGAAGGAAGAGGACTGAACATGCCTGATCGGGTGGTACTGGCCTACAGCGGTGGCCTCGATACGTCTGTCGCCGTGCGTTGGCTCATTGAGAACGAGGGCGTCGAGGTGGTGGCCGTCGCGGTCGACGTGGGGCAGTCGGCCGACCGTGGCGGCGAGGACTGGGATGCCGTCCGCGCCCGGGCTCTGGCCGCGGGGGCCGTCGAGGCCGTCGTGATCGACGCCCGCCACGAAATGGCGGAGCACTTCTGTCTCCCGGCGCTCCAGGCCAACGCGCGCTACGAGGGCAAGTACCCGCTGGTCTCGGCCCTCTCGCGGCCGGTGATCGTGCGACACCTCGTCTCCCAGGCGCGCCTGCACGGGGCGACCGCCGTGGCGCACGGGTGCACGGGCAAGGGCAACGACCAGGTGCGCTTCGAGGTCGGGGTGCGCGCCCTGGCCCCGGACCTCGGCATTTACGCGCCGGCGCGGGTCTGGGGACTGACCCGGGAGGACTGCGTCGAGCTGGCGGCCAAGTGGGACATTCCGATCACGGTCACCAAGGAGAAGCTGTACTCCATCGACGACAACCTCTGGGGCAAGGCCATTGAGTGCGGGGCCATCGAGGACCCCTGGGCGCCCGCGCCCGACGACGTCTACACGTTGACGCGGGTGAGCCAGACCGAGCCGGTCGAGACCATCGTGGGCTTCGAGGCCGGCGTCCCCGTCAGCCTCGACGGCACGTCCTATGGCCCCTACGACCTGATCGCCCGGCTGGGCCAGATGGCGGGCAGCCGCGGCTTCGGCCGTCTCGACATGATTGAGAACCGCCGGGTCGGCATCAAGAGCCGCGAGGTCTACGAATGCCCGGCCGCCCTCTCGCTGATCGTCGCCCACTCAGACCTCGAAGACCTGACGCTGGAGCGCGACCTGCATCACGAGAAAGCGCGTCTCGAGCCCCGCTGGTCCGAGCTGGTCTACGACGGTCTCTGGTTCTCGCCGCTCAAGGCCGCGCTCGACGCGTTCATCGCCGAGTCCCAGCGCCACGTCACCGGTGAGGTGCGGTTGCGCTTCGCCGCGCCTGGCACCTGCACCGTGGTGGGCCGGCGCAGCCCGGTGGCGCTCTACGACCACGACCTGGCCACCTACGACGCGTCGGACTCCTTCCGCCACGCGGACGCCGAGGGCTTCGTCCGGTTGTGGGGGCTC
>DATCEZ010000009.1:0-13123 GCA_036509775.1 Acidimicrobiales bacterium | reverse complement strand
ATGCCAGCACCCTATAGCGTGCTCTCGTGCGGGCACCTGCTCAACCCGGACGGATCCGGCGCCGGGAGCCGGGCCATCACTTCGCCGCTCCCGACCGAACATCGCCGCAGTGACGGAGTCGGTGCGACTGCCCGACGGGCGGGTCCTGGCCTACGAGGAGTACGGCATCGCATCGGGCTTCCCGGTCCTGAGCTGTCACGGCGGACTCAGTTCGCGCCTCGACGCCGCACCCGCGCACGAGGCCGCCGTCGCCCTGGGTGTCCGCCTCATCTCCCCCGATCGTCCCGGCATGGGCCTCTCCACCTACCAGCGCGGGCGCCGGCTGGTCGACTGGCCGGCTGACGTGACACATCTCATGTCGGCGTTGGGCGTTGGGGAGTTCGCCGTCATGGGTTGGTCGGCCGGGGGCCCGTACGCCGCCATCTGCGCCGCCCGGATGGAGGGCCGGGTCACGGCGGTTGCGCTCCTTTCGAGCGCGGTCCCGCTCGACCTCTACGGGACGACCCGCGGCCTCAGCGCAGAGGATCGCGTGTTGCTGGTCCTGTGCCAACGGACCCCCTGGTTGGCCTCGACCCTCATGAAGGTGAGCATCGTCAACGCCAGCAACGCCCGCCTCCTGCGTGCGGTCATGCGCTCGTTCCCTGCCGCTGATCGCACCGTGCTGACCGAATGGGGGCCGCCCGACAACGCGCTGGCCTTCGTCCGCGAGGCGATGCGCCAGGGCACGGAGGGCTGCGTACAGGACTACCGGATTTTCGGCGACCCGTGGGGGTTCGCCCTGGAGGAGATCCACGTCCCGGTCGACATCTGGGAGGGTGCCGAGGACGACACCGGCCCGCCCGGCTACCGGACCTTCCTCACGCGGCACATCCCCCAGGCCACGGTCACCGTGGTGCCCGGCGAGGGCCACCTGTCCTTGCTGCCGCATCAGGCGCCCGCCATCTTCTCCTCGCTCCTGGGCGGCGACCACAATGCCGAGTCCACGGCGCGGTGGAACGTCGGGTAGGCGAACATCATGGAGCGCATGGTCTCGAGTGGGACCTGCGCATGGACTGCCAGGCAGAGCAGACCCAGGACCTCACCGCCGTTCGGGCCCATGGAGGTCGCCCCCACCAGCACGCCGTCGCGGGCGACCAGCTTCACGAGCCCCTCGCCGCGGTGGATCCAGCCGCGCGCTTCGGAGGCGATGGACTGGTCGAAGACGGTGACGTCGCCGCCCTGGCGGCGCGCCTCTGCCTCGGTCAACCCGACGGCGCCGATCTCGGGGTCGGTGAAGGTCACCCGGGGCACGGCGCGGTAGTCCGCGTCGGGGCGGGCCCGCCCCAGAATGTCCGCCACGCAGAGCCGTGCCTGGAAGGAGGCCACATGGGTGTACCCGCCCTTCCCCGTGACGTCGCCGACGGCCCAGACGCCGGGCGCCACCCGCATCCGCCCGTCGACGGGTATGTTGTCCGCCTCCTCGTCGAGGCCCAGCACACCCACCCCCAGCGAGGCGAGATCGCTGCGCCGCCCGGTGGCCACGAGTAGCCGTTCACCGTCCACGGTGGTCCCGTCTGCCAGGTGCACGGTGGCACCGGTCTCCCCCCACGGCTCTACCCGCTCGATGGCGGCACCGGTACGCACGTCCACCCCCTCCCGGCGGAGCACCTCGGCGATCAGTTCGGACACTTCGGGCTCTTCGGCGCTGGCCAGCCGGGGGCCCGGCTCCACGATGGTGACATATGCGCCGAAGCGCGCCATCACCTGGCCGACTTCGAGGCCGACGGATCCCCCGCCGGCGACGACGAGCGATGCCGGTATTGCCTCAGCGGCCATCGCCCCCCGGTTGGTCCAGTGCGGGACCGCGTCGAACAGCGGCGGGATGTCGGGCTGTTGCCCGGTGGAGAGTACGAGCGCGTGGCGCGCCGTCACCATCTCACCGCCGACCTCGACCGACATGGGGCCCGTGAGCCGGGCCCGGCCCCGGATGAACCGGCCACCCTTGTCGTGCAGGCGGTCGACCGCGACCTGGTCGTCCCAGAAGTCGGTGGCGTCCTCCCGGATGCGAGTGGCCACGGGCGCCCAGTCCGGCGTCACCGTTGACGCGCCGGCCATGCCGGGGATGCGCCGGCCCTCAGCGAGGAGGTCGGCGGCGCGGACCATCATTTTGGACGGGACACACCCCCAGTAGGGGCACTCACCACCGACCAACTCGGCCTCGATGCCGACGACCTCGAGCCCGGCTTCCGACAGCTCCTCCGCCACCTGTTCGCCGCCCGGACCCAACCCGACGACGACGGCGTCGACCTCCACCGATCTACAGCCCGCCCCAGTTGGTGATCTTCACGGGTGCCACAATCGGGGTCCCGACGTTGAGCTGGATCTGGTAGCGGTCGCCCAGCGGGATGTTGTTGGGGTTGCCGGTGTAGAGCTTGGGCTGCTTGCCCGGGGCGGTGAAGAACACCGTGACGTTGCCCATGGCCTGGCCGACCTGCGTCTTGCTGAGGGGGATGCCCCACTCCTGGAAGAACTGACCCAAGGTGAAGCTCTGCGAAGTGCTCGGGGACTCAATGTGGATGATCCCGTCGTTGGCGTGCACGTGCAGCCAGTAGAAACAGCTTCCCGTCTGGACGAAGGGTCCCTGCGCGGTGCTGACCGCCTGAAAGCCCGGGACGCCGACGCCGTAGGGGATCACCCGCGCCTTCCCGTTCACGAAGATGGTGAGGTGGGTGTGCACGTGGGTGACCAGCTGCTCGTTGGTCTGACACTGGATGCCGTCGACGGTCTGGCCGGTGGCCGCGTTCAACAGCGTGGCCAACTTCGGCCCGCTCGGGACCGGGACGGTCTCGGGGCCGGGCGTCCCGGCCGGCGGCTGCACCCACGAGGACGACATGGAGGCGGGAATGGGCTCGAGCGCGATGTGAGGGGTCTTGGACGAAGGGGGCGGGCTGCTGTTGGAACTGCCCGTCACCACGACGATGAGGATCACGACGAGCGCGATCACTACGACGGCACCGCCGATGCGAATGCCGAGGCGCATCCGCTTCGCCCGCTGCTCTGCCGCGCGCTTCTGGGCGGCGTTGCGCTGGTTCTCGGCCCTGCGCTGGGCCTTCGACTTGCTTTGGCTGGTCATTGAGGCGTCAGCGTAGCGAACCAATCCCAGCGGAAGGCATCAACTCGCTCGAGGGGCCCCGCCCATTCGGGAGACTCCCCGCCGGCGGTCCCGAGGGAGGCCGACGCCTGCCACAGGTCGCCGTCGACGAAGGCCACCGTGATGGTCCGATCGTGCTCGGCGTCGGTGAACTGCCAGGCGCCGGCGACCCCATGGTGGTCGACCAGCCGCCCACCGTCGACGGCCGGCCCAACCACGACGTGGACTCCCACGGCGGGACGGAACGGGACCGCCTCGGGCGAGACCGCGACTCGGGGCGCGGCCCAACGGCCCACCACCGGGAAGGGCCCTGACAACAGAGCTCGCCGGGCCCGGAAGAAGCGGTCCTTGGCATGTAGGTCCTCGGCCAGCGCGAAGAACTCGGGCACCACGCTCTCGTCACGCAGGAAGTACAACGTCATGTAGTGGAAGCGGTCGAGGAGGCTGCCCGTCGCCGTCTCGGCCGCCCGACAGCGGGGGGAGCGCACCCAGCGTCGCCCGAAGTTGATGCCCTCGATGGTGAACTGCTCGGGAAGGTGGTCGAGCTGGTGCCAGGCGTTGTAGGCCTCATGCGCGGACGGATCGGTCACCTCGGTGAACGAGAAGAATCCCAGCACTCCGCGAGGCTACCCGCCGCCCGCTGCAAGACTCAGGCCTGATGGCAGCGACGGCGGGGTTTCTCTCGGGGATGCGCGTGCTCGACCTGAGCATCTGGCGTCCCGGCCCGTACGCCACGTCGCTGTTGGTTCCCCTCGGCGCCGATGTCCTGAAGGTCGAGCCGCCGGGCGGCGATCCGATGCGCCACTACCCCGGGCTCTTCGCCGCCATCAACGAAGGCAAGCGCAGCCTGGAGCTGAACCTGAAGGACACCGGTGACCGGGCCCGGGCGCTGGAGCTGGCGGCACAGGCCGACGTACTCGTCGAGGGTTTCCGCCCCGGGGTTCTCGCCCGACTCGAAATCGACGAGGCGTCCGTGCGGACGCTGAACCCGGGAGTCGTCTATTGCTCCATATCGGGCTACGGCCAGCACGACCCCCGCGCCCTTCTCCCCGGCCACGACGTGAACTACCACGCGTGGTCGGGGGCGTTGACACCCGAGGGTGGGATGGCCACCAGCAATCCCCCGCTCCCCACCGCCGACCTGGCCGCGGGGATGACCGCCGCCTTCGGGATCTGCGCCGCCCTCCTGGGCCGCATGACCAGTGGCGAAGGGACCTATCTCGACGTCTCCATGACCGACGTGCTCGCCACCTGGACCGGCCCCGCTGGAGCCAAACCGGTCGAAGACTCCGGAAGCGAGAGCCGGGCGGCGCCCATTCCGGGGTACGGCCTCTTCGCCACGGCGGACGGTGGGCAGATCGCGCTGGGCGTCATGAACGAGCAGCACTTCTGGACGAGCCTGTGTGAGGCGCTCGCCCTTGGGGCAGTCGGTGGCCTCGGCTTCGACGAACGCTGCCGGCAGGGAGCCGAACTCCAACACGCCGTCGCCGAAGCGATCGCCACCCGGACCAGGGACGAGCTGGTGGACCTCCTGGCCGCCGCCGGCGTGCCCGTCGCCCCGGTACTCGACCGCCGGGGCATGTTGGCCGCCGCGCCGTTCCCGCGGTTCCCGATCCGGCTCCCCCTGCCCGAACCGGCGCGGCCCGTCCCCTCGCTCGACCAGCACCGCGGCCAGGGTTTCGCGGGCACCGAGTGACGCCTGACGACCACCAGCAGTGCTGTTACGGTCCAGCGGACGCATGCCACAGATCGCCGACCTCCTCCATGCCAACCAGGCCTACGCGGCCGCCCGAGCCCATGTGGCCGACCCCCGACCGAGCCGTCACATCGCCGTTGTGACGTGCATGGACGCCCGCATCGACGTCTTCGCCGTCATGGGTCTGCACCTCGGCGAGGCGCACGTGATCCGCAATGCGGGGGGCCGCGTCACCGAGGACGTGCTGCGCAGCCTCGCGCTCTCCAGTGGGGTCCTGGGCGTTGACACCGCTGTGGTGATGCAGCACACGAAATGCGGTCTCTTCGGGGTGGACGACGCCCAGCTTCGGGAGCTGACCGGGGCCGACCTGGGCTTCCTGCCGATCGACGACCATGTGGCCGCACTGCGCGAGGACGTCGAGCGGCTGGCGAGGACGCCCTACCTGTCGCAGCTACACGCGATTGCCGGGCTGGTCTACGACGTCGAGAGCGGCCGGTTGGACGACGTGGTCCGCTGGGAGCGCCCCGGCTGACGGCCCACCGTCCTCTCCCGGCTGTGTGACCAGCGAAGAGTCGCATTACAGTTCGGCGACACCTTCGACCAGACCACGGCCGCTGCAGACGGCACCCAGGGGTGGGTGCCTTCGGACGCACACCCGGAGCCGACCTTAAGGAGCCACCATGCCGGCCCACGACACCGCTGCCCGCCAACCGAGCAGCGCATCCGCTGACCCGAGGAAGAGGCGTGGGCGCTCACTGCTGGCGGCGCTGGTCGGCTGCCTGACGTTGGTCCCAGCCGTCCTGGCCGTGGCCCCCGGCAGCGCATCGGCCGCCGCCTACCCCGACAACGTGGCCCAGCCGGTGAATTTCGGCGACGCCGGCTTCTTCGGCCCCAACGGTGGGCTGAACCTGAACGCGCCGCCGGTCGGGATGGCGTCCACGCACGATGGGCAGGGCTACTGGATCGTCGCCTCCGACGGCGGCATCTTCAACTACGGCAACGCGGCCTTCTTGGGCTCGGCCGGAGGTATCAAGCTCAACAAGCCGATCGTCGGCATGGCCGCCACACCCGACGGCGGCGGCTACTGGCTGGTGGCCTCCGACGGCGGCATCTTCTCGTACGGCGACGCGCAGTTCTACGGCTCCACGGGCTCCATTCAGCTCAACCAGCCCATCGTCGGCATGGCCGTGGCCCCCGGTGGCGGCGGGTACTGGCTCGTGGCCTCCGACGGCGGCATCTTCGCCTACGGCGACGCGCAGTTCTACGGCTCCACTGGCTCGATCCACCTCAACCAGCCCGTGGTCGGCATGGCGGCGGGGCCCGGTGGCGGCGGGTACTGGCTGGTGGCCTCCGACGGCGGCATCTTCGCCTACGGCAGCGCGCCGTTCCTCGGCTCGGCCGGCGGCGCGCCGATCAACGCACCCATCGTGGGCATCGCCGCCACGGCCAGCGGGTACTGGATGGCCGCCAAGGACGGCGGCGTCTTCAACTACGGCACCGCCCCGTTCCTGGGCTCCATGGGCGGCCAGGCCAACAGCAACCCGATCCGGGCCATTGCGGCCACGCCGTCGGGCCAGGGGTTCTGGCTCCTGCCGACGTCGCCGCCGCCGGTCCCGCCCACCGTGCAGCTGGGCTCCTCCGGCGCCGCGGTGGCCACGCTGCAGTCGCAGCTCTACGCCCTCGGCTACTGGGTCGACACCACGAGCGGATCCTTCGACGACAGCACCCAGCAGGCGGTCTGGGCCCTGCAGAAGGCGGCCAACCTCCCCCGTGACGGGGTCGTCGGACCGGTTACCTGGGCCGCGCTGGAGGCCGGGGTCGTCCCCCAGCCCCGGGCCGAGTCGGGCTACGAGATCCAGATCAACCTGGAGAACGATCTGATCATGGTCGTCAACAACAACCACCTGCTCTGGACACTCAACACCTCGACCGGCGGCGGCTACACCTACACGCAGGACGGCTCGACCAACGTGGCCATCACACCCACGGGGGTGTTCAGCACGTTCCGGGTGGTCGACGGGACGGTGACCGACTCACTCGGGACCCTGTTCCGGCCGAGGTTCTTCTACCAGGGCTATGCCATCCACGGTGACTCGTCCGTGCCGCCTGAGCCGGTCTCACACGGCTGCGCGCGCATCAGCAACGCGGCCATCAACTGGGTCTGGGCGGCCAACATCGACCCGATCGGCACGACCGTCTGGGTCTACTAGGGCCTCCGCTCTCGTCGAGCGATGGGTTACACCAAGGGCCTCCACGAAATCGCAGACGGCGTCTGGGCCTACCTGCAGCCTGATGGCGGCTGGGGATGGTCCAACGCAGGCCTGATCACGGGGGACGGCAGCTCCCTCCTCGTCGCCTCACGGCCGAGATGCTCCAGGCGATGCGCGCCACGTCGCCGGCGGCGCACCACATCGGCACCGTGGTCAACACGCATGCCAACGGGGACCACTGCTACGGCAACTCGCTCGTGGGTGACGCACAGATCATTGCGACGGCGCGCTGCGCCACGGAGATGCTGGAACTGCCGCCGGCCACGATGGCGGCCATGCTCCGTTCGGCCGACGCATTGGGCGCCGCCGGTCAGTTCGTGCAGAGGATCTTCTCCCCGTTCTCCTTCGAGGACGTCCCACTGACGCTGCCCACCCGGACGTTCGAGGACCGACTCGACCTGCACGTGGGCGGCCGCACCGTCTCGTTGCTCGAGGTCGGTCCGGCGCACACGGCGGGCGACGCCGTCGTCCATCTGCCCGAGACAGGCATCGTCTTCACGGGGGACATCCTTTTCCACGGGGGCCACCCGATCGTCTGGGCCGGGCCGGTGGCCAACTGGATCGCGGCCTGCGACCGGATCCTCGCCCTCCAACCCTCCGTCGTCGTGCCGGGTCACGGCCCGCTGGCGACACCGGGCGCGCTCGTGGACCTCAAGGAATACTTCACGCTCCTGACCAGCGAGGCCAGGACGCGCTACGAGGCCGGAATGTCGCCGCTGGACGCGACCCGCGACATCGACCTGGGCCCCTATGCCGGATGGAGCGAAGCCGAACGGGTGGTCGCCAACGTGCATGCCCTCTATCGCGACTTCGGTGATCCGTCGTCCGCCGACGCGCTCACCTTGCTGGGAGAGATGGCCGCGCTGGCCGGCTAACCAGGCGACACGCCGGTGTGGGACCACCGGGCCTCAAGCGGGTCCCTGCTGGGCGCGGTGGAGCCCTTGCGGACGACTAGCGATCGGGCCCACGGGGTACACAACCCCGGTGGAGACGCGCACGGCACCACTCATCGGCGGCCGGTACCGCATTGCCGGCCTCCTGGGCGAAGGAGGGATGGCGCGGGTCTTCGACGCCTTCGACGAGCGCCTGGAACGACCGGCCGCGGTAAAGATTCTGCGGGCCGAGACACGCGCCCTGCCGGGCATGCGCGAGCGGTTCCAGCAGGAGGCACTGATCGCCGCCCGACTCCTCCACCCCCACATCGTGGCCGTGCTGGACTTCGGCGAGGACCATGCCTCGTCGTTCCTCGTGATGGAGCGGCTGCCGGGAACCACCCTGCGCGATGAGATCGTCGCCCGGGGGCCCCTGTCCACGCAGCGCGTCATGCTCGTCATGACCGAGACGCTCGCCGCGTTGGCGGCCGCCCACTCGCGCGGCGTGCTGCATCGTGACATCAAGCCCAGCAACATTCTCCTCCAACAGGACGGGCACACGAAGATCACCGACTTCGGCATCGCCAAGAGCTTCGACATCCGCCCCGATGCCGCGCCGCCGGCCGACGACATGACGATGACCGGCGTCGTCCTGGGGACGCCGGGCTATCTGGCCCCGGAGCGACGGTCGGCCCAGCCGGCGACCGTCCAGTCCGATCTGTACTCGGTCGGAGCGGTCATGGTGGAAGCACTGACGGGACAACGCCTCGGCCCGGGGGCGGTGCCGACGGACAGGCTGCCGCCTCCCTTCGGCACGGTGGCCAGTCGCGCCCTCGCCGACGACCCGCATCAGCGCTTCGCGTCGGCCACCGAGATGCTCGACGCGTTGCGCGCCCCCGCCAACGGGATAGCGCAGACGACACGACCACCCGTTGCCGCGTCGGTGCCGGCGACAATGCCGCTGAGGCCAGCCGCCGGTACTGCAGTCCTCGCCGCGCCGGCGCCGATGCAGCAGCCCCGCCGACGGACCCGGGCCCGGGTCCGTCGCCGGCGCCTCGCCCTGGCCGTTGTCGGCCTCCTGGCCCTCGGCACTGCCGGCGTCCTCCTCTTCGAACAGGACGCGCAGCCGACCGCTCCCACCAACGCGGTGGCCACGCACCATGTGACCAGCCCAAAGACCCGGGCGCTCACCCGTCCGAGCACGACACCCACGACCGACGCCGAGGGCTCGGCCATTTCGGCGCTCGCCACATCGCTGGCGGACGGAGGATTCCCCGGAGACGGTGCCCTGGTCAGCGCCCTCCAGGCCACTGCGGCCCAACCCGTCGGAGCGGGGCGGGAGGCCGCGGCCCAGCAGACGCTCTCACTTGCCGGGGTCTTGCTCGACGGCGGCGGCATCACGAGCGGCCAGTACCAGGACGTCGTCACCGTGCTGGAACCGACGGGCGCCACCGTGACCACGACCACGTCGCCGGCACCACCGCAGCCGTTCCAAGCGCCGATCTTCGGGGGTCATGGCCACGGCGGGGACCACGGGGACGGCGGTGGCAGCCAGGGATGAGCACGCCCTCCCGCATCTGACGATCTGCGCTCGGGCTCCCACGGCAGCGGCACTACGCTCCGTCGCCGTGGAAGAAGTGAGGCTGATGCAGATGCGCGCAGGCCGCGGGGCCGCTCGGCCGTGAGCGACAACGACACGACAGCACGGGACTCGGACTTCGACCCTGACGCGCTGCGCCGGAAATACCAGCTGGAACGCGACAAGCGGATCCGGCAGGACGGGAACACCCAGTACGTCGAGCTGGCGGGAGCGTTCGCGTCCTATCTGGAGGATCCCTACACCGACCCGGTCGACCGTGCTCCCCTGACGGAGGACGTCGGGGTCGCCATCATCGGCGGCGGGTTCGCCGGGCTGATCACCGGCGCGCGGCTCACCGAGGCGGGCATCGACGACTTTCGCATCATTGAGAAGGGCGGCGACTTCGGCGGCACCTGGTACTGGAACAGATATCCGGGAGCGCAATGTGACGTCGAGTCCTACGTGTACCTCCCGCTCCTGGAGGAGACCTCCTACGTCCCCAGCGAGAAGTACGTCCGCGCCCCGGAGATTTTGGAGCATTGCCATCGCATCGCCCGGCACTTCAACCTGTACGAGCGCTCGTGCCTCTCAACCGAGGTCACCGCCATCGAATGGGACGAAGCCCGTGTGCGCTGGACCGTGACGACGAACCGTGGCGATCGCATGTCGGCCCAGTTCCTCGTGATGGGCAATGGGCCCCTGCACCGCCCGAAGCTCCCGGGCATTCCGGGTATCGACACCTTCAAGGGCCACTCCTTCCACACGAGCCGCTGGGACTACGCCTACACGGGCGGGGACTCGAACGGCGGACTGGAAGGCCTGGCCGACAAGCGCGTCGGCATCATCGGCACCGGCGCCACCGCTGTGCAGGTGATCCCGCACGTGGCCGCGTCAGCGGCCGAGCTGTTCGTCTTCCAGCGCACGCCCTCCTCCATTGACGTGCGGGCGAACCGACCGACGGACCCCGACTGGGCCACCTCCCTCGAGCCCGGCTGGCAGCGCGACAGGATGGAGAACTTCACGTTGTTGACCTCCGGCGGCTTCGCCGAGCGGGATCTCGTCAACGACGGCTGGACCGACATTCTCGCCAGGCTGGTCAACCGGATGCGCGACCAATCGTCGGGGTCCGGCCAGGACGTGGCTGCGGTGATGGAGCTGGCGGACTTCGAGAAGATGGAACAGATCAGGGGCCGCGTCGACGGCATCGTCGAGGATCCGGCAACCGCCGACGCCCTCAAGCCGTGGTACCGGCAGTTCTGCAAGCGCCCCTGCTTCCACGACGAGTACCTGCAGGCCTTCAACCGCCCGACCGTGTCGCTCGTGGACACCGATGGGCGGGGCGTGGACGCAATCACGAACGACGGCGTCGTCGTCGGTGAGAGCGCGTACGCGCTCGACTGCCTGATCTTTGCCACCGGGTTCGAGGTGGGCACCGAGTACACCAGGCGGGCCGGCTACGACGTCGTCGGCTCCCGCGGACAGAGCCTCTCCGAGCACTGGCAGGACGGGATCCGGTCCCTGCACGGGATGCACGTGCACGGCTTTCCCAACATGTTCGTCCTGGGCCACACCCAGGGCGGCTTCACGGTCAACTACCCCCACCTGCTTGAGGAGGCGTGCGACCACCTCTGCCACGTCCTGCGCTACGCCGTGGAGCACGACGTCGCTGTCGTGGAAGCGACGTCGGACGCCGAAGAGCAATGGCTCGTGCAGCTCTCCGAGTCGGCACGGGACATCCGCGCCTTCCAGCAGCAGTGCACGCCCGGCTACTACAACAACGAAGGCCAGCCTGCCGCGGGCGGTTTCATCGGCAGCTCGTACGGCAAGGGCCCCATGCCCTTCTTCAAGCTGCTCAACGAATGGAGGGAGGCCGGCGACTTCGCCGGTCTCGAACTACGTCCCTAGGCCGGTCCCGGCTCACAGCCCCCTCCGAGCCGGCTCATGTGAGACTGCGACGGCAGCGAGGGAACGCGGGTTCGATGAAGAGCGTGCTCATCCTGGGCGCCGGGTTTGCCGGGCTTGAATTGGCGACGATGTTGTCGGACGAAGTGGCGGACGAGGTCGACATCACGATCGTCGACAGCAGCGATGCGTTCGTGTTCGGGTTCTCGAAGCTCGACCTGATGTTCGGCCGCAAGGACCTGGCCGGCGTGCGTGTCCCTTACTCGAATCTCCACAAACCGTCGGTCCGTTTCGTGCAAGAGACGATTCTCACCATCGACCCCGAGCGCCGTCGCGTGACCACAGACGCCGCAACGTACGAGCCCGACATCCTCGTTGTGGCGCTGGGGGCAGACCTCGACCCGGCCGCCACCCCGGGCATGGTCGAAGAGGGTTCGGAGTTCTACACAGTCGAAGGGGCCGCTCGTGCACGCGAGATGTTGCCCGCTTTCGCCGGTGGTGACGTCGTCATCGGTGTGCTGGGCAACTTCTTCAAGTGCCCGGCCGCCCCGTTCGAGACCGCTTTCATGCTGCACGACTTCTTGGAGAAGCGGGGCCTGCGCGCCACGTCGACGATCAAGATCGTGAGCCCGATGAGGATGCCCATTCCTATTTCGCCCGAGGCCTCGGCCGGCATACTGGAAGCGGCGGCCGAACGGGACATTGAGTGGCGCCCGTCGTCGAAAGTGACCGCGCTCGACCCCGCCACCAAGATCGCCACGACCGAAGACGGCCAGACAATGCCCTACGCACTGTTCCTCGGCATTCCCGTGCACCGGGTGCCTCTGGTGGTGGCCGACTCCGCCCTCGCCGAAGACGGGTGGATCGCCGTCGACCATCGCACCTTCGCCACGAGGTTCGAAAATGTCTACGCCGCCGGTGACGTGACCAGTGCGCCCGTGCCGAGGGTGGGTGCCATCGCCGAAGGGGAAGCCCGCGCCCTGGCCGAGGTGCTCATCCATCAGATCAAGGGCGGCGAGGTGCCGGCGCCCTACCGTGGCACGGCGACGTGTTAAAGAGAGTTCGGGGGCGATCGGGTCGCCCGGTTCGACGCCAACTTCCTGTCGGGACCGACGCCGACCGGCTCCTTCACGGCGGCCTCCGAGGAGATCGTCGCGTCGAAGGTCGAGTTCGGCGCCTCGCGCCGGCGGCGCTGGTTCGGCCTCGACTGAGGTTCGCCGACGACGCAGACCCCACCGCATTGGCGTGCCACGCCTTTCGTCGACCAGCTTCGACATCGGCGCCATGGAAGGATGGAAGGCTCGCCAACGAAGGAGCATGGGTGCGTCACACTCGAAACGGACTGAGAGCTCTCGGCGCGCTGGCCGTGATCTGCGGCGTTCTCACGGGCGTTCTCGGTGCGGGGCGGGCGGGGCAGGCGGCGCAGGCCGCCGGTACATCGAAGACGTACTACGTGTCGCTCGGAGACTCCTATTCGGTCGGCTACCAGCCGGATCGGGGCTCCACGCCGGGGTACACCGTCGTGGTGGCGAAGGCGACCCGTCTGACGCTGGTCAATTTCGGCTGTGGTGGCGCCACGACCACCTCGCTGGTCTCCTCCATCGGATGCCCTGACGTCCTGCCGCACACCACGGGCGGCGTGACCTACCCCACGACGACGCAGGAGGCGGTGGC
>DATCEZ010000008.1:0-23969 GCA_036509775.1 Acidimicrobiales bacterium | reverse complement strand
GGCCGCCATGCTGATTGCCGACCGTTCGGTCGCCGAGGCTCTGGGCCTGCCGATCCGTGCCCGTTTCGCCCACTTCGCCGTGGCGGCCGAGGACGCCGCCATTGTGCTCTCGGCACCGGTGCCGGTGACCCACAAGCTCCTCAAGAAGTCCGGCATGAAGGTCGACGAGTTCGACGCCGTGGAGTGCAACGAGGCCTTCGCGGCCATCGCTCTCATGTGGCAGAAGGAGTTCGCCTACGACATGGAGTGCTTCAACCCTCGGGGAGGTGCCATCGCCATCGGTCACCCGTTGGGCGCCAGTGGCGTGCGCCTCATGGGCACATTGCTGAACCACTTGGAGGCCACCGGCGGCCGCTACGGCTACCAGACGATGTGCGAGGGCGGCGGTCAGGCCAACGGCACCGTCATCGAGCGGCTGGACTGACCCCCGGCGTCTCTGGCGTCTCTGGCGCCGCTTCTGCCGCTGCTGCGTCCTGGGCGGCAATCAGCGGCTGGATCTTGCGGGTCACGACGATCCA
Source organism: Acidimicrobiales bacterium (assembly GCA_036509775.1). Classification (GTDB taxonomy): domain Bacteria; phylum Actinomycetota; class Acidimicrobiia; order Acidimicrobiales; family RAAP-2; genus Bog-473. Next base: position 23,451 of record DATCEZ010000008.1, on the reverse strand, counting down.
CTCGACGACGAAGGTCAGGCCCGGGACCAGCCCAGCAGCGAACATCAAGATGATCCAGGGGATGTGCAGCCGTGCCTTGAGCGCCAGGAAGCCGGCTGCAATCAGGTACACGATGTAGAGATAGCCGTGGCCCACGCCGAAGATGGCGAGCTCGATCTTGAAGCTGCCGACCTTCGCATAGTGCAGCGCGGTGAAGAGAAAGAGCGGGATGATCAGCACGCCGACGATGTTTGCCATCAGCTGGTAGCGGAAGAGCGCACCGGGGAGCCCGCGCTGGGTCAGCCGCTTCACTGCTCCCGCCTCACGACGACGGATTCGCGGGCGCGCCACGTCTTCGGCCCCTGCGCGGCGAGCTCGGCCAGTCGCGCGTTGTAAGCCGCCAGCTCCGGATCCTCCTCGGCCGACACGATGGGCGCCGTCAACGGCGCCACACCGGGCGACGGTGAGGCGACCTCCGTCGCTTCGACGTCGGTCGAGGCTGCAGCCGCTTGTTGGCGCTGCATGCCTTTCAACCCGACGCTGTCGTAGTCGGTGTGGATGAGCATCCACCAGAAGTACAGGCCCAGGAGCCCGAAGGCGGGCCACAGCACCGAATACAGGTAGCTGAGCTGGTTTCCGTCAGCGGCCCGGTTGATCTGCCACCAGGCCGCCGCCGCACAGCCCGGCACGAACACGAGGACGGACAGGTGGAGCCACTGGGCTCTCCTGGAAAGCCACCGTTCACGCACGTTGGCCATGATACCGGCCGCATCTCGGCCGATGAATTCGCCACGACAGCCCGTTAGCCTGGGCAAATGGAGACCGCAGCAGACCGACCGGAACCGCCGATTGCGGGTGACGAACGCTCCATGCTGGCCGTCTGGCTCGACTATCAGCGGAGCACCCTGCTCTGGAAATGCGAGTCGCTCAATGGCGCCGAACTGGTGCGCCAGGCAATACCGCCCTCTTCACTGACGCTGCTCGGTCTGGTGCGGCACATGACCTATGTCGAGCGGCACTGGTTCGCGCAGGTCTTCGCCGGCAGTGCGGGGCCTGCGCCGATCTCCCTCGAGGGCGACCCTGACGCCGACTTCAACGACCTCCGTCCGTCCGCTGCCCCGGCAGACATCGACCGCTTTCTGCAGCTGTGCGACGTGTCGCGCTCCATCGTGCAGAACGCCGAGGATCTCGATTGCGTCGCGGCCTCGCTCGATCGGCCGGTGTCGCTGCGGTGGATCATGATCCACATGATTGAGGAATACGCCCGCCACAACGGTCATGCCGACCTGCTCCGCGAGCTGGTCGACGGGTCCGTCGGCGAGTGAACGACAACGACCCCGGGACCGACCCGGCCAAGGAGCTCCCGGGGAGCATCACGACGGTCCACCGGTACGAACTGCGGCTGCCCCGGGAGGAGGCGTGGAGACTCATCAGCGACGTATCCAACTACCGCAATTGGTGGCCGTGGTTGCGGGTGTTCGACGGCGCCGCACTGGCGCCGGGCGAGGAGTGGCGCTGTGCGGTGCAGCCTCCGGTGCCGTATCTGGTGCGTTTCCGGGTCGTGATCGAGAACGTCGAAACGGGCGTGCGGGTCCAGGCCAGAGTCAGCGGGGACGTCGTCGGCGCCGCCACGCTCAGGATCGAGGACACGGCCAACGGGTGTACCGCCACGCTGGACAGCACACTCGCCCCCGGGAACACGGCCCTCCGGACGATGTCCCGATTCGCAGGGCCCATCGCCCGTTTCGGGCACGACTGGGTGCTCGATTCAGGGGCCCGCCAATTCGTCACCCGCGCCGTCGAGCCCCTCGTGGGCGACTAGACAGCCGGGCGTGAAGTTCTCGTTTCGACAGATCCTTGCCTCCACCGCCGGCGCGGTCATCGCCGCCGTCGTGGCATCGACCTTCGGGGTCAAGGGAACCATCGTCGGTGTCGCCATCGGGTCGGCGGCCGCGACGATGGGCACTGCCTTCGTGGCGCAGTCGATCGAGCGGGGCCACGAGGCGGTCAAGCAGGTGGCGGTCAGGGTGCCCGAGTCGTCCACGTTGTTGCGCAAGCTAGGGGGCACCGGCGTGACCGGGCCAACGGCGTCGTCGGTGGACGCGTCGTCGACACCCACCGAAGTCGTGGGCCAGGCACAACCGGGAGCGCAACCGGGCCATGAGGGCGACGCCGAGACGGTCGAAATGGCATCGACGGCGTCGCCGGTCGCCGAGACCCAGCGCTTGGAGATCTCGGCCGCGGCCGATGCCCCGGCCACAGAGCGTCTCGTGGCCTCGACGAGTCCCCAGCGGGCCGCCGTCGCCCGGCCCGCTCTCCTGCGCGGGTTCTCCTTGCGGGCCATTGCCGTCAGCGCCGTGACCGTGTTCGTGCTGGCGTTGCTGGTCATCACGGCGGTCGAGCTGATTTCGGGTAAGCCGCTGTCGGCCATCTTCGGCGGCGCGGACACTGGGACCACCTTGAAGAACCTCGTCAACCCGCCGCCGGCGCCCGCCACCACTTCGACCTCGACCACGTCGACCACGTCGACGAGCACGAGCACGAGCACGAGCACGCCGAGCTCGACTACAACGACCACGAGCGGCGGATCGGCGACCAGTACGACCGTGCCGCCCAGCGGCGCGACCACGACCACGACGCCCGGCGCCTCGACGACCACCACGACAGCGGGGGCTGGCGGGGGTGTGACGACAACGACGACGTCGGTGCCGCCGTCCCCGTAGAGGCCTGGGCTACCAGCCCTTGAACTCGGCGGGCCGCCTCTCGACGAAGCTGGCGATGCCTTCCTTGGAATCCAGGGTGTTGGTGACCAGTTCCTGCCCGAGTGCCTCGTCGTAGAGCGATGTGGCGCGGTCGACATCGAGCGCACGGTTGGTCAGCCATTTGGCGATCCAGATGGCCTTGGTCGGCCCGCTGGCCAGCCGGGCCGCCATCTCCTCCAGCGTCGACTGGAGCTCCGCCCGGGGCACGAGCCGGTTGACCAGGCCGATCCGGTAGGCCTCAGCCGCTGGGACGTCGTCGCCGAAGAAGAACAGCTCCTTGGCCTTCTGGATCCCCACCAGGCGGGTCAGGATCCATGCCCCACCCGCATCGGGGGCGATGCCACGCCGGACGAAGACCTCGACGAACTTGGCTTCCTCGGCCATCACGACGAGGTCGCAGGCCAGAGCGAGGTGCATGCCGCCGCCCGCCGCTGTGCCGTTGACGCCGGCGATGACCGGCTTCTCGCAGTCGAGGATGGACGTGACGAGGCCCTGCCAACCGTCCCTGATCATGCGGGCCGCCTCACCGACGACATTCTCGGGCGCGTCGTCCGGCTTGGGCCGTGGGGCCAGCCGGCCGCCCCGAAGGTCGGCTCCCGAGCAGAAGGCCTTGTCGCCGGCTGCGGTGATGACGACCACCCGGACAAACAGGTCGGACGAGGCGTCCCGGACCCAGGCCGCGATCTGGTCCCGCATGAACTGAGTCATGGCGTTCCCGGCATCGGGCCGGTTGAGGGTGATCCAGCAGATCCCGTCCTCAATACGGCGCAGCAGGTCGTTGCCCGCTGGGCTGTCAGTCGTGTCGCTCATCGGTCTCCTTGGAGTGTCGTCAGCACGTCAGGCCAGCACGACGAGGGCATCAGTGTCAATCACGATCAACCCAGGCAGAGGTCATGTGCGGGTGAATTGTCTGCTTTCTTCCGGCGCCGTTACGGTGGCGACGGAGGCGTCGGTCCTCCCATTGGGTTGGGAGCTTCATGGGTAGCAAAAGGGGCGGCTGACAGGTATGGCGAACCGTCGTGTGGCGATCGTCGGCGCGTCGACGTCCGACTGCGGGCGGGTCGACGACAAGACGGCCTTTGAGTTGAACTTCCAGGGCACGACGCGTGCGTTGGCTGACGCGGGCATCGACCGCTCCGAGATCGACGGCTTCATGTCCCTCACCGGAGCGCTGCCGCCGGTCGAGCTGGCCGAGTATCTCGGCCTGCGCCCCAACTGGGTGGATTCAACCGGTCACGGTGGCAGCATCTGGGAGTGCATGGTCGAGCACGCGGCGGCGGCCATCGCGCAAGGGCTGGTCGAGGTCGTCGTGCTCACCTACGGATCGACGCAGCGGGCCGATCTCAAGAAGAACTTGCGCATGGCCAACCTTTCGTTCGGGACGCGTGGGCCGGTTCAGTTCGCAGCGCCGTTCGGCCACCCAGTGGGGTCGCACTACGCCATGGTGGCCCGGCGGCACATGCATGAGTTCGGCACCACCCTTGAGCAGCTGGCCGAGGTGGCCGTGTCCACGCGTTACAACGCGGGCTTCAACCCTGATGCCTACTACCGGGACCCGATCACGATCGACGATGTCGTGGACGCCCCCATGGTGTGGGACCCGTTGTCCAAACTGCACTGCTGCATCCGCACCGACGGCGGCGGTGCCGTCGTGCTCACGCACGAGGAGCGGGCGCGGGACTGCGCCAAGGCGCCGGTGTGGATCCTCGGTACGGGGGAGGCCACCTCCCACACGACCATGAGCGAGTGGGAGGACTTCACTGAGTCACCCTGCGTCCGGTCCGGGAAGCTGGCCTTCGAGCGGGCCGGCGTCGCCCCCGAGGACATCGACACCGCACAGGTCTACGACGCCTTCACCCCCATGGTCATTCTCACTCTCGAGGGACTCGGTTTCTGCAAGAAGGGCGAAGGAGGGGCCTTCGTCGAGGACGGCAGGCTGCGGGTGGGCGGCGCCCTGCCGACCAACACCGATGGGGGCGGGCTTTCGGCCTGCCAGCCCGGCATGCGCGGGATGTTCCTGCTCATTGAGGCCGTGAAGCAGTTGCGGGGTGAATGCGATGCCCGCCAGGTGCCCGACGCCAAGCTGGCCTGCGTGAATGGCACCAGCGGCTGGTTCACCGCCGCCGGCACGGTGATTCTGGGGACCGAGCCGAACTAACCCGATGACGGGAACCGCCGGCCCGTACCCGTAGCCTGGGTCGATGCCGGCGCCCTATGACGTGACCCGAGAGGAGTTGGCCCAACTCCTCGAAGGTGAGCCGGCCTACCGGGTGCGGCAGGTCTGGGACGGACTGCACGTCAGGGTGCAACGGCCCAATGAGTTGACCGAGCTGCCGGCCGCTCTGCGCGCCGCGATGGGCGCTGCATTGCCTCCGTCCCTGCGCGAGGTGTCCCGTCAGTCGGCCGACGACGGCGAGACGACCAAGTGGCTCTGGGCGCTCGGCGATGGGGCCCAGGTGGAGACGGTGCTCATGCGCTACCCGGACCGGGTGACCGTCTGCGTCTCCACCCAGGCCGGCTGCGCCATGGCTTGTCAGTTCTGCGCCACGGGCCAGGCAGGTTTTCAGCGGCAGCTGACCCAGGGCGAGATTGTCGAGCAGGTCGCCGTCGCCATGCGGGAGGCCGCCCCGCGGCGGGTCTCGAACATCGTCTTCATGGGAATGGGGGAGCCCCTGGCCAACTACGACCGGGTCTGGGGCGCCGTGGTCCGGCTGCACGACGACATGGGCCTCTCGGCCCGGCACCTGACCCTCTCGACCGTGGGCATCGTGCCTGGCATCCGCCGACTGGCCGCCGAGGCGCTTCCCGTGAACCTCGCCGTCTCGCTGCATGCGGCCAATGACGAGCTCCGGGACGAGCTCGTGCCTATCAACCGGCGCTACCCGCTCGCAATGCTGGCCGAGGCCTGTGCCGAGTACGTGGCAGCCAGCGGGAGGCGCCTCTCGATCGAGTGGGCCATGATCGACGGCGTCAACGACCGCGAGAGCGACGCCGTCGAGCTCGCCGCGTTCGCCCGGCCCTTGGGCGCCCACGTCAACCTGATCCCGCTCAATCCCACACCTGGGTACCCCGTGGTCGGATCGCCTCGGGAGCAGGTGCGCCGTTTCCGCGACCACCTCGCCGCGCTCGGGGTGAATGCCACCATCCGCGTCACCCGCGGTGCCGAGATCGATGCCGCCTGTGGGCAGCTGGCGGCCGCCGGACGAGGAAAGGTCCCTGTGGAAGCCGAGGCGGAAGGCGAAGCGGAAGCGCAGGCTGTCCGGTTGCTCCCCGGCGCCAGATCTCGCTAGAACGTGCACATGGCACGAAAAGAGCGTTCAGGCGTCGTACGACCATCCTTGTTCTGGTTCCTCCTCCTCGACGGCGGCATCATCGCCCTCACCAAGCTGGCGCTGAGCAAGACCTCTTACGACAAGGTCGACGACATGACTGGCGACGCCCTCCCGCCGAGGGAGACCTTGCAGGCGATGCTGATCGCGACGGCCGTCATTCATGCCACGGAGGCGGTAATCGCCGGCCGGATGGCCAAACGGCGGGGTCTTTCGCCTCGGGGCTGGCGGCTGCAGACCTTCGTCGTCGGCTTCCCGTCACTCCGCACCTTGCGCCGCACCGGCCGCCCCGCCTGATCACGAGGGGGCCGACGGCAACGGCGCCCGCCGTCGAACCGAACCGCCCTTCGCGGCGTCTCTCCTGTGTCGGACAAGCCGAGACGGGGAGCACGCACGATGGTCGAGCACGAACACGACGAGCCAGGGCACGAGCGGACCGGCCTCGCCCGATCACGTCGCCGTGCCCTCCTGGGCATCATGACGGCGGGGGCAGTGCTCCTCGGCGTCGTGGCCTTCGGAGTCACGCGGTCAGGCACGGCCGCAGCCACCCCGTCCTCGGGGTCGGGCTCAGGGTCGGCCAGCTGCGCAACGTCCGCACCTCATCTCACCGTCCAGGGCAGCGGGCAGGGCTCGGGCACGCCTGACGTCTTGACCGCGGTGTTCGGCTTCAGCATCACCGCCAGTAGCTCATCCGCTGCGTTGAGTCAGAACAACGCCAAGGTCGCCACGGCCCTGCAGGCCTTGTCCGCCAACGGGGCGGCCTCCCGCGACACGCAGACGACCGGGCTGAACCTCTCCGCGCAGTATGCCTACCCCCACGGCGTGGCGACCCTCACGGGCTACCAGGCGACCGAGACCGTCTCGGCCACCTTGCGCCACCCCTCGACGGAGGGCGCCGCCATCGATGCCGTGGTCACCGCCACCGGGAACGCCGCACAGGTCGACTCGCTCACGTTTTCCTTCGCCAACCCCGGAGCGATACAGGACAAAGCCCGCACGGCGGCCGTCCACCAAGCCGTGGCGCACGCGCAGGCCATGGCCACCGCAGCCGGCCGCAAGCTGGGTCCCGTGTGCTCGCTGACCGACAACACGCAACCGGCCAGCCCCGGCCCGGGATCGGACCAGAGCTTCAACGGTCTCGCCCTCCCGTCAGCGGGGACGGCCGCGCTGCCGCTCGCCCCGGGCACCCAGCTCGAGACGGATCAGGTGACGCTGGTCTACGCCCTCGAGCGCTGATCGGGCGAAGGGGTGGTCAGGCCCTGATCAGCGGTTCTGCCAGTTCGGCGCCCGCTTCTCGGCAAAGGCCTTGGGCCCTTCCTTGGCGTCCTCGCTGCTGAAGACCTCGCCGGAGATCTCCGACTCGATCCGGAAGGCCTCCTTCATGTCGGTCGCCAACCCACGCAGTGCCGACTCCTTGGTCTTGCGCACGGCGAGGGGACCGTTGGCCGTGATCCGGTGGGCGTAGTCGTAGGCCCGCTCCATCAGGTCGGCGGGACGGCACACCTCGTTGACCAGGCCCATTTCGTAGGCGCGCTGGGCCGACACCTGGTCGGCGCACAGCAACAGCTCCATGGCTGCCGGCCAGGGGACCTGACGGGGCAGGCGCACCGTGGTGCCCCCGCCGGCGAACAGGCCGCGCTTGGGCTCCATGACCCCGAAAGTGGCGGTATCGCTGGCCACCCGCAGGTCCGTGCCCCCGAGCATCTCCATGCCGCCGGCCACGCAGACGCCGTTGACCGCGGCGATGATCGGCTTGTAGAGCTTGGAGCCGCGCAACACGGCCTTGACCCCGTCGTCGAGCCGGTAGCCGCCGAGTTCCTCGGGGCGCCCACCCTCCTTCATCTTGCTCTGCAGCTCGGTGATCTGCGGGATGTACGTCTTGAGGTCGGCCCCGACACAGAAGTCCTTGCCGACGCCGGTGATGATGGCGACGTAGGCGTCGTCGTCCTCCCCGAAGCGGTCCCAGGCCGAACGGAGCCCGAAGAAGTGCTCCATGTCCATGGAGTTGCGCGCCTCGGGGCGGTTGATGGTGATGGTCACGACGTGGTCGTCACCCAGGGCGTAGTCGATCGACATGTGGGCTCAGCTTTCTCCGACACGCACGCGTGGACGCCCGCAAGAACGAGCCCCGAGCGCGTCCAATCGGTCAGGTCAGGTCGGGTCGTTTCAGGTCAACGTGAGGTCGTGGTCATCACAGTCTGGCGATCAGATCAGGTCGTTCGGCAACGGGGCGCCGCAGCACGGCGCCGTCGTCAGTCGCGATTCAGGCGTTGGGTGAAGCCGGTGACGCTCACGATGCCGTCTTCGCCCTTCTCGGTGTGCCCCCGGGCCCGCGAGACGAGCGACGTGTCGACGTCGGCCGCCTCGGCCCGCAGCGCCTCCACGGTGCACTTCTCACGTGCCCGCACGCTGAAGGGGTCGAAACTGAAGTGCTTCATAGCGTTGAGGTGGGTCATCTTGTTGATGTCCTCGTCCGACACGCCGTCGAGATACTTCATGAGCGCTTCCGGCGCGGTGGGCCAGGTCGAGTCGGAGTGCGGGTAGTCGCATTCCCACGTGATGTTGTCGATGTTCATGTAGCCCCTGCTCTGGACGCCGAATGCGTCGTCGATGAAACAGGTGATGATCCGGTCGTTGAACACCTGGCTCGGGAGCTGGTCGCCGAAGTCCTGGCCCGTCCACTTGTGGTGGTGCTGGTACACGTAGTCGAAGCGTTCCAGGGCGTAGGGGATCCAGCCGATGCCGCCCTCGGAGAGGGCGAAGTGGAGGTCGGGGTACTTGCGCAGGACGGGCGACCAGACGAGGTCGGCGGCCGCCTGGACCATGTTGATCGGCTGCAGGCTGATCATGACGTCGATCGGGGCTTCCACCGAGGTCATGAGGATGCTGGACGACGAGCCCAGGTGCATGCAGACGACCGTGCCCTCGTCCGAGCAGGCCTGCCAGAAGGGGTCCCAGTGCGAGTTGTGCAGGGAGGGCCAGCCGAGCTTCTCGGGGTTCTCGGAGAAGGTCACGGCGTGGGCGCCCTTCTTGGCCACCCGGCGCACCTCCTCGGCTGCGAGCTCGGGGTCCCAGATAACCGGGATCGACAGCGGAATGAAACGGCCCGGCTCGGCGCCGCACCACTGATCGATGTGCCAGTCGTTGTAGGCACGCACCATGGCGAGCGCCTCGTCCTTGTCCTCGCGGCGGGCGAAGAGCTGGCCGCAGAACTGCGGGAAGGAGGGGAAGCACATGGAGCCGAGCACGCCGTTGACCGACATGTCCCGGACTCTTTCGTGGACGTCGTGGCATCCGACCCGCATGTCGTCGAGCGACAGTGGCTCGACCCCGTACTCCTCGGGCGGGCGCCCGACGACGGCGTTGAGGCCGACGTTGGGGATCTCGTTGCCGTCGTACGACCAGTAGTCGGTCCCGTCGGGCCGCCGGATCAGTTGGGGAGCTTTGTCCTGGTATTTCTTCGGCAGCAGACCGTCGAACATCCCACGAGGCTCAATGACGTGGTCGTCGACACTGACCAGGATCATGTCCTCAGTGCGCATTTCGTCCTCCCCTTCTGCCGTTCGGCGAAGTCACGCCGACGACTTTCCTGACACCAATGTCACATACCTTACGCGCCAAGTCCACGGGAGGTGCGAACGGGTCCGCCGTGTCGGGGCGGAAAAGGTGACCGAGTCCCGCCCAGCCCTGGTTCAGGAACCCGCCGGGACGGGTGGAGGCCGGCGCGGGCGGCACCGGCTGCCCTTGATGTCTGGTCACCTCGGGTGGCTCTGGGAAGGATATTCGCGCGACGTCAAGAAAATCTTAAGGTGCGGCGGGCACCCATCATCGAGGTTGCGGCGGCGCGGGCCGGGGCGGCGTCGCCTCCTGCACCGGCATCGCGTTCGCAGTCGGCGGGGCGTAGCTGAAGCCCTCGTCGAAGGTGCCCGTCAGCGCGTTGACGACGACCTCCTCGTCGACCACCGGCACGACGAGCGACGCGTCGGGCAGGACGGGCGGCACCGGTTGCGCCGGTTGGCCGAGCGCCAGCGCGCTTGTCATGTCCCCGACCGTGCTCCGCCGCCAGTCCGATACGTTCGGCGCGGTGACTCCGAAGAGCTTCTCCAACAGCAGCAGCGTTGATGTGTGGTCGAAGACCTCGGTGGCCGTGTAGCCACCGGTAGTGAAGGGCGACATCAAAATGCACGGCACGCGGAAGCCGAGACCGACCGGTCCCACGATGCCGCCCGCACTCGCCGGCAGCGGGCTCATGGAGAGGTACTCGCCCGGCGTGCCCGGCGGCGGCACCGGCGGGGGGACGTGGTCGAAGAAGCCGCCGTTCTCGTCGTAGTGGAGGATGAAGAGCGTGTGGGCCCAGATCTCGGGGTTCGACGTCAGCGTGTCGAGCACGTTCTGCACCAGATTCTCGCCCCACTGCGGCGCCGTGGCGGGGTGCTCGCACTGCGTGATTGGCCCGTGGATCCAGCTCACCTGCGGCAGCGTCCCCGCCGCCACGTCGGCCACGAAGTCGAAGGGATAGTTGGGGGCGATGGCCTGTTGCTGCAGCTGCTGGCCGCGGGTCGTGGTCGGGTCGTTGTAGGCCTTGAAGTAGGGCAGCGGGCTAAAGAGGGCGAGGCCGGTTGGGTCGTTGTAGACCTTCCACGTCACGCCCGCATCGAGCAGCTGCTCGGGCATGGTGGTCCAGTCGAACGTCCCGTACTGCTGCGGGCGTCCGCTGGTCTGCGTGACGAGGACGGGACCGCCTCCCGCGCCGGCGGGGTCGATGGTGCCCGACAGCGCCATGACGCGGTTGGGGTCGGTGGGCCCGAGCACCGAGCAGTGGTAGGCGTCGCAGATGGTGAACGCGTCGGCCAGCGCGTAATAGAAGGGGAGCTCCGACCGGTCGAAGTAGCCCATCGTGGACACGAAGTTGGCGTCGCCGTCGGCCGCCAGGTGGGCCTGCACGAAGGCGTCCATCTTCCCGCCGTCCCAACTCTGGTGCTGCGTGGTCCATTCGTGCGAGATGTCGTTGGTGCAGTCGCCGTTGTCGGTCGGGAACTGCTGCTGGAGGTCGAACGGCTGCAGGTAGCCCGTCGGGTCGACGCCGACGCCCGGCTGGTAGCCGTACTGGTCCCAGACCGGCACGCGCCTGGCGCCGACCCGGTTCGTGAGGACCCGAGGGTCGGAGAAGCCGCGCACGCCCGACAGCGTGCCGAAGTAGTGGTCGAACGAGCGGTTCTCCTGCATCAGGAAGACCACGTGACGGATGTCACTGAGCGACGGCAGGTCCGACGGCGCCAGTGCCAGTGCACGGTCGATGGAGGCGCCGGCCGACGACGATAGGCCGGCCCATCCCGCCGTGCCCGCCGCACCGAGGGCCAGCCCGCCCTTCAGGAGGGTGCGGCGGCTGACCCTGTTCGTATGCGGTTTGGTACGGCGCGCCTCGTCCCGTAGCGTCATGACCCTCCTCCTCGTGCCGTTGTCCTCGTGACGACGGCTCCCTCTGTCCCGATCCCGGAACGTCCCGGTCGGTCATGGGGGAAACGGAGGTGGCGGGCGGACCCCGCGGATTTTCAGCTTCTGTTCACGCGCTCGCTACCTGGAGTTCAGACTCGGCCACGCCCCCAACCCCGAGTGCATCGGGAGCGCAGAGGCCGCGGCGGGGCAGGATGATGTCGTCGATGATCCCGTAGTCACGGGCCTCGGCCGAGGTCATGTAATAGTCGCGGTCGATGTCCTGGGCCACGCGCTCGAGAGGCTGCCCGCTGTGGTGGGCGATGATCTCGGACATGCGGCGGGTCAGCGACATGACCTCGCGCAGCTGGATCTCCATGTCCGACGGTGCGCCCCGTGTCCCCGCCGACCCCTGGTGGATCATGATGCGCGCGTTCGGCAGGGCGAAACGCTTCCCGGCCGAGCCCCCCGAGAGGATCATGGCGGCGGCGGACATGCCCATGCCGACGCAGATGGTCGACACGTCGGGCTCCACGTGCTGCATGACGTCATAGATGGCCATGCCGGCGTAGGCCGCGCCGCCGGGGGAGTTGATGTAGAGGTAGATGTCGCGCTCGCTGTTCTGCGCCTCGAGGAACAGCATCTGCGAAATGATCAGGTTGGCCACCTGATCGTCCACCTCCTGACCCAGGAAGACGATGCGCTCCCGCAGGAGCTGGCTGTAGATGTCGAAGGCCCGGTCGCCCCGGGTGCCCTCCTCAATGACGGTGGGGACGAACACCTGGCGCAGGCGGTCGGCTTCCGGGCGGGTGGCAGCTGGGGTCATGGCTCCTCCATCTCATCTCTCATCTGGTCCTTCCCACGTTATATCAAATATGAGATAATGGTCCGGTCGTGAGCGAGCGCCGCCATCCCACCGTCTTCCCGGGCTTCCGCGAAATGGCCGAGCGCCGGCACTCGGTCTCGGGCCAGCTGCTCACGTTGCGCCGGGAGCTCGGGTTGACCCAGGCCGAGGTGGCCGCCCGCATGGGGACCTCGCAGTCGGCGGTGGCCCGCTTCGAGACCGGTGACCTCGATGTCCGCCTCTCCACGGTTGAGCGTTATTCGACAGCGCTCGGCGCCCGGTTGGAATGGAGGATCGAGCATGCCTGATCGTGACGACCCCTTTGGTTGGCCGCCCGATGCCGGGTTGACCGGCGCGGGGCGGGGTCCCGAGGCGCTGTCGGACGTCGTGGCGCGCCGCCTGCTGGCGCAGCGGGTCGTCCTCCTTGGCGGCCCGCTCGACGATTTCTCCGTCACCCGCGTGGCGGCCGAGCTGATGACGCTCGATGCCGAGGGCGACGACGCCGTGACCCTGCGGGTCGACTGTGGTGAGGCCGCGCTGGCGCCCTCCCTCACGCTCATGGACGTCATTGAGCTGATGGGTGTGCCGGTGCGGGCCCTCTGCCTGGGCCAGGTGGGTGGGGGAGCCGTCGGCGTGGTGGCCGTCTGCAGCTACCGTTCCGCCCTCCCCAGCACGCGCTTCTCGCTGTCCGAGCCGACGACCCAGCTGCAGGCCCACGTGCGCAACGTGACGCAGTGGGCCGAGCTGCGCAGCGCGGAGCGGGAGCGCTTCTGCGGCCGCTTGGGTGCGGCCACCGGGCAGGACCCCGCCGCGGTCGAGCACGACCTGCAGCGGGGGCGCTTCCTCGGCGCGGAGGAGGCGCTGGCCTACGGCATCCTCGACGAGGTGGCCCGACCCGACGCACCCGTACGGCAGTTGCCCGGAACGGGTCCTCCGCCCATGGGGTTCCGCCCGGTGCGCTGATCGGCGCGCCCGAGGACGCGTGGAGGGCGCGCACAAGACCGGGCCGGTCCTGCGTGCCTACGATGCGTCGATGACCGAGACAGGGCCCCGCCTCCCACCTCTCGCCGCCGGCGAATGGGACGACGTCCTGACCCGGGTGCTCGAGAACTCGCCCGGCGGCACGGATGAGCCGATGCACATCTTCACCACGCTGGGCCGGGCCGACCCCGAGTTGTTCCGGCGCTGGCTGGGCTTCGGCGGCGCGTTGTTGGCGGGGACCCTGCCCGGCCGCCTGCGCGAGCTGGTGATCCTGCGGACGGCCGACCGCTTCGGCGGCCGTTACGAGTGGGCCCAGCACATCGAGCTGGCCGTCTTGCAGGGCGTGACATCGGCCGAGGTGGCGGCCATCAGTGAGGGCGGCGCCGGAATCGACACGGTCGAATGGTCGCCGCTCGAGCGGGCCGCGCTGCGCGCCGTGGACGAGACCGCCGACGAGGGCGCCGTCACCGACGCCACCTGGGACACGCTGGCCGAGCTGTTGCCCGAGAGCGAGCTCATTGAGCTACTGATGCTGATCGGTCACTACCTGATGCTGACCACCGTGTTGCGGTCACTGCGGATCCCGCTCGAGCCCCGGGCGGAGGCGCTGGCCGACCGCGTGCCCGGAGGTCCGCGGAAATGAGATGGCGCGGGTGCGGGTGCGGGTGCTGACGTGACGCAGCTGCTGGCGGGACGGAGCATCACGGTGATCGGTGCTGGCACCCAGCCGTCGCGTGACCCCGACGCTCCGGTCGGCAACGGGCGCGCTATCGCGGTGCGCGCCGCGCGCGAGGGCGCGTCGGTGATCTGTGTCGACCGGGACGAGGCTGCGGTCGAGGAGACGTGGCGCCTCATCACCGAGGAAGGCGGGAGAGCTGCCGTCGTCGTGGCCGACGTCACCACCGAGGAAGGTTGCCGCCTGGCGGTCTCCGACGAGCCCGGGCATTCGCCCGACGGTCTGGTCCTGAACGTGGGCACCGGTTTCGGCATGGGCGTGGCGGGCACCTCCATCGACGACTGGGACAGGACGTTCGACCTCAACCTGCGTGCTCACTTCATGTTGGTGCGCCGCGCTCTGGTGACCTTGTCCGACAACGCGGCCATCGTGTTCGTGGGGTCGGTGGCGGGCCTGCGGCCCGGCAGCCGTATTCCCGCCTACGACGCATCGAAGGCGGGGCTCATCGGCCTCAGCCGTCACGTGGCGGTCGAAGGTGCCCGTCGTGGCATCCGGGCCAACGTGCTGGCGCCTGGGCTCATCGACACCCCGCTCGGCCGCGCCGCGTCGGCCGGACGCCCGTCGCGGACCCGCTCACCGGTGCCGCTGGGCCGGCAGGGCACGGGATGGGAGGTGGCGGCCGTCGCCGTGTTCCTGCTCTCGGACGAGGCGAGCTACGTCACCGGCCAGGTCTTGGCCGTCGACGGAGGGCTGACACTCGTATGAGCGCGCACTCCGCGCAGCGCCGGTCGGGCTCGCACGCCGTCCAACGACCGCCCCGGCTGGGACGGCGGGTGGCGCACTTCAACCGCGCCGTCACCAACAAGGTCGCCATCCACGTGGCGGGGTGGGCGCCCGGGCTTGGCATCGTCATCCACGTCGGCCGGCGCACCCGGACCGTCTACCGCACGCCGGTCAACGTCTTCCGCACGAAGGACGGGTTCCGCTTCGCCCTGACCTACGGCCCGGATGCGGAATGGGTGCGCAACGCATTGGCCCACGGCGCGGTCCGCCTCATCACCCGGAGCAAGGAGTACGAGCTGACCGACCCCGAGCTCGTGACGGACCTACACCGCCAGCACGTGCCGGCGGCCGGCCGGGCCATCATGCGGTTCATGCGGGTGACGCAGTTCCTCGATTTCCAACGGGCCGGGGAGGGACCGGCACTGGGCTGACTGCGTGCGTTCCGTGGCCGTGCGCACGGCCGGACGCATCGGACGCCGCGCAGTAGAAGGCACTCCGGTGGGCCTGCTCCTCGTCGTCGTAGTCGCTGGGACCGTACTGGCGGCAATGCGAAGCTACCCAGCGGAGATCCGGGGCATTGGTCAGCGGCTTGGTCGTGACCGTCACCCGTTCGACACGGCCCTGCGCCACCAGCTTGATGAACGCGGGGAGGGAGGGCGCTGGGACCCGGGGTGGTCCGGTCCGGTCCGCCTCGGGCTGTAGGACATCGATGCGAACGGTCAGCGTGGCCTCCCCGGCGGGGCACTGTAGGCGGGAAGTCGAGGTGTGTCGTCCGGCATACGGGACCGGCTCTCAGCGGCGCCACCGCGCTCGGCCGTTCTTCAGGCGATGACCTCCATCCGCAGTCCACGCGCGTCGACGTCGCCGCCGAGTTGCAGGTGTTGTGCCGCGGCGTGACGACGGGCTGTCCACGCGCCGGCAAGGGCATCGAGGATGTCGTCGCGGCGCGCGCCGCGTGGTGCCGTACTGAGGTGGCGTTCGGTCTCCTCGGGGTCGAAGACCCGGCCCAGAGCGTCGATCCGCTCACCGCGCCCCGCCGACGTGGTCTTCGGATGCGCCATCGGTGCGCCGGCCAGGACGGCCAGGCTCAACTCCGGCGACATTTCGAACAGTCGCCGCTGGCGCTGGGGCGTGACCAGCGCGTCGACCTCACGGATCTTCGGGAGGATATTGAAGAGTTGCTTCGAGATCGCCTTGCCGCAGGCCGCCCGGGAGAGGGCGCAGGCCTCCTCATAGGTCGTGGCGGCGAGGGCCGATCGCACGGGCGCCGGGAAGACCGAGCTGCGGCGTGGCCCCAACCGCTGTCGCGCTTCGACATCGGCGCGCCGTCCGCCGTCCGCAGCCAGGCCGATCGGGATGTCGATGGCCACCGCCGCCAGCGTGCCGGCGT
Source organism: Acidimicrobiales bacterium (assembly GCA_036509775.1). Taxonomy (GTDB): domain Bacteria; phylum Actinomycetota; class Acidimicrobiia; order Acidimicrobiales; family RAAP-2; genus Bog-473. The sequence continues at coordinate 7,274 of DATCEZ010000008.1, read as the reverse complement.
CGATCTTGGCCATGACACCGAGGAGGTCGGGGACCAGCCGCACATCGGCCGCGTCGTTGTCGTCGCAACCGACCGTGACCACGACCCAGCCGCCTGGAGCGCCATCGATGCCGGCGACCACTGGGCGCGGTGTGGCGGCGGCGCTAGTCGAGTGAGGCGTGATTGACCCCGTCGGTAGGTGTGAGGGTGACGTTGCGCCCGATCAACTCGTCGGCCTCGGACCCCGCCAGCGCCGTGGCTCCGCCGTCGAGCAGTGCATAGCAACGGCCGCCTCCGGGCAGGTCGCAGATCAACACGGCGCGCTCGGGGTTGCCGTCGCGCCCGTGCAGGACCGTGTAGGTGGCAACGGTGGCCTTGCCTTCGGGCGACTCGACGATCGCAAGTGGTTCCGCGGCGGGTGCGGCGGGCGTCACGTCGGCCATCGGGCCGGCGCCCGGGTCGGTCGACCACACGCCGTACGCGTGCTTCTGCATGTGCATGCCCACCCCGCTGGTCACGCCGTACGAGCCAGGCTCGCTGCGCAGGGTCTCCACCATGGCGGCCAGCGCGTGCGTCATGTAGTTGGAGCCCGGCCCGCCGTGGTACGGCAACCCACCCGTCTGCGTGACGGCGCGGGTGTCGTCCTCACTGATCCCTAGCGCGTCGAGAGCGAAACAGACCGAGCTGGCGAAACAGGAGTAGAGGTCGAGGTGGGCGACGTCGTCAGCCCCGATGCCGGCGCCGGCGAGCGCCGCATCCGCGGCGGCGGCCATGGCGGGCGAGCGCCAGAGCTCGGGGTGGCCGGCCACATGCACCGGGTCCTCGGCGTAGGCCGCGCCCCGCAGGTACACGCGCCGCTCCTCGGGGACCTCGAGTGCGTCCGCCTTGGCCGCGCTGGCCAGCACGAGCGCAGCAGCCATGTCGACGTCCATGATCGACGTCATCAGCTTCGTGTAGGGATAGGAGACCATCCGGTTGTCCGGGCTCGCCGTCACGATCTCGTCCCCACTGCGGGCGATCGGGAACCAGGCGTGTGGGCTGGCCGCGGCGATGGCGGTCATCGGAGCGAGCACGCGGCCAAGCTGGTCCCGGTGCGCGTCCAGATCTCGACCGAGGTGGGCGCGCCGCGCGTTGTCGAACAAGGCGAAGGTGAGGTACGCCTCGAACACGGCGTGGGTGATTTCGGAGGGGTCGAAGTCCATGTCCATCGGGAAGCGCCGCTTCTCCTCTGGAGGGAAGGACCACTGCGGTTTCTCGCCGGCCTTCTTGAGGCTGCGCACCGTGGCCAATGCCTCGGCCCCGGTGATCAGCGCCAGGTCGAGGTCGCCGGCCCTGACGTCGCGCGCTACCTCGGTAGCCAGGACGAGGGGGACGGACCCGCCAATGCCCGAGTAGCGCCGGCGTGCGGGTGAGGCGCCGAGGCTCTCGGAGAGCCGGGCGACGGCGTCGTCGTACTGCCATGACTGGGAATAGACGACGTCGATGCTCTGGAGCCCAGCGAGGACGGCCGACGGGTCGGCGGTTCCCGTGTCGGCCGCAGCGTCACGGGCCATCTGCTCCCACATGGCGAGCGGCTCAGGTGCACCGCCGGGCGTGTCGGACGGATGCCAGGTGCGGCGGGCGACGCCGATGATGCAGGTGGCGCGGGGGTCGGCGGGCAAGGCGGAAGGGCGGGTCAGCTGCGCGACTTGCCGGGCATGGCAATGGCGCGGTCGGCGATGATGTTCTTCTGAATCTCGGTGGAGCCGCCACCGATCGTCGAGTAGCGCTGGAAGGCGTAGAGGCGCGTCCACTTGCCCCGGTCGACCGCGTCGGGACCGCCCTTGGCCAGGGCGCCGGCGGGACCGAGCAGATCGACGGCGAGCTCGGCCAGTGTCTGGGCCATCGACGACCACGAGAGCTTGGCGAAGGGGACCTCCGGCCAGTTTTTCTCGCCCTTCATGATCTTCGACAAGGCCCGGAGCGACAGGAGGCGGGCCAGCTCGATCTCGGTCCAGATCTTGGCGATCCGGTCCCGCAGCGACGGGTCGTCCAGGGCGCCGGGATTCACGCTGCGGGCGGCTGCGACCATGGCGCGCAGGTCGGCGGCGAGGATGGCGATCTGCGACGCGATGCCGACGCGCTCGAAGCCGAGCGTGCCCATGGCGACCATCCAGCCGGCGCCCTCGTCACCCAGGCGCCACTTGGCCGGGATGCGCACGTCGGTGAAGAAGATCTCGTTGAATAGTTCCTCGCCGGCCATGTCGCGGATGGGCCGCACGTCAATGCCGGGCGTCTTGAGATTGAGGATGAAGGCCGTGATGCCCTCGTGCTTCTTGCCCCGCTCGATCGCGGTGGGGTCGGTCCGCAGCAGGAACAGCCCCCAGGTGGCCAGATGGGCCGAGGAGATCCAGATCTTCGAGCCGTTGATGACGTACTCGTCCGTCTCGGCGTCGTAGATCGCCGTCGTGCGCAGGTTGGCCAGGTCGTTGCCGGCCATGGGCTCGCTGAAGCCCTGGCACCAGTGCTCCTCGGCCTCGAGGATGGACGGCAGCCACTGCGCCTTCTGTTCCTCGGTGCCCCACTGAATGATCATGGGGCCGATCTGCCAGATGCCGTTGGTGTTGAAGGTCCCCGGCGTGCGGTATTCGGCCATCACCTCGGAGTAGAGGAGGCGCTGCATGGCGTTGATGGTGCGCCCCTGGGCGTAGTCGGGACCCCAGTGGATGGCGGCCCATCCGCCCTCGTGCAGCTTGCGCTGCCACTTCTGCCGACGTTGCTGACTGGCCTCACCACTCAGCTGCGCGTCGTCCCCGATCGCCTCCGCTTCGAGGAAGGGGGGCAGGTGCTCGTCGAGCCAGGCCCGCAACTCGTCGCGGAACTTCTCGTCCTCCGGTGCTAGGGCAAAATCCACGGGGGAAGGGTACCCGACCGCCGTGTACTCTGACGCCGGTGTCAGGGAATGGCACGGCGATGAGCGAGACGTAGGAGAGAGCGTGGATTTCACGTACGACGACGAGCAGCTCGCGCTGCAAGAGGTGGCGCGCACCGCGCTCGAACGCGAGTGCGGCCCCGACGTAGTGCGCCAGTTGGCCGATGACGCCGAGGGGATCACGCCGGCGCTGTGGAACATGCTGGTCGAGCTGGGGTGGACCGGGCTGCTGGTGCCCGAGGAGTACGGGGGCAGCGGCGTCGGCCTCCTGGAAATGTGCGTCGTGCTGGAAGAGATGGGCCGCAGACCACTCCCCGGCCCGTTCTTCTCGTCTGCGGTATCGGCCACGTTGGCGGCGCGGGCGTTGGGCGCGACAGAGCTCTTGGCCGACCTGGCCTCCGGAGCCCGTCGGGGCACGGTGGCGCTGGGTGAGCAGGGACACGGTGAGCCACTGCACACGGTGCGGACGCGGGCGCGTCGCAGGGCGGCCCAATGGGTTCTGAGCGGCGAGAAGCCGATCGTCGTCGACGGTCACACGGCGGACTGGGTCATTGTGGTGGCCCGCAGCGAGGAGGGCGTGCGCTCCTACCTCCTCGAGTCGCCCGAGGCAGAGTTAGTCCCGTCGCTCGACCCCACGCGCAAGCTGGCGCGGCTCGTGCTCGACGACACGCCGGTCACCCCGCTGGGCCCCTCGGGCAACCAGACGGGCCTGTGGCGGCGCGTGCAGGACGACATCGCTATCGGGCTGGCGGCTGAGACCGTCGGTGCTGCCCACCGTGCGCTCACCGAGGCGATCTCCTACACGTCGGAACGGATCGTCTTCGACAAGCCGGTCGCCACGTACCAGACGGTGCGACACCGGCTGGTCGAGATGTTCCAACAGGTCGAGATGGCACGGGCCGGCTTCCAGTTCGCCGCCTGGGCTTCGGACACCGAGTCGCCCGAGCGCGAGCAGGCCACCGCCATGGCCTTCAGCTACGCGGCCGACGCCGGCGTGCGCGTCACCGGCGACGACATCCAGTTGCATGGAGGCGTGGGGTTCACCTGGGCCAATGACGCGCACTTCCTCTTCAAGAGGGTGAAGCAGAACGACCTCCTGGCAGGAGGCGCCGGTGCGCAGCGCCACCGTCTCGCCTCGTTGTTCATTGAGTCGGCATGACGACCTTCGAGCTGCGTCCGGTGCCGTCGGAGCTGGCGGCGCGGTATCTGGCCGAGGGCGCGTGGGACGACCGCACGCTGGGGGAGTTCCTACGTGACTGCCTCCTCGAGGACCCGACGCGGCGCTTCCGCATTTGGTCGCCGACCAACGCGTACCTCGGGACGGTCGGCGAGGTGTACGAGGAGTCACTGCGCGTCGCCGGCGGGCTGGCCGCGCTCGGACTCGGGCCGGGCGACATGGTGGCGTTCCAGTTGCCCAACTGGGTGGAAGCGGCCATCACCTTTTACGCCTGCAGCATGCTCGGCGTCACGCTCGTGCCGATCGTCCACTTCTACGGGCCGAAGGAGCTCGGGTTCATTTTGCGCCAGAGCGGGGCCAAGGCAGTCATCATCGTGTCGCGCATCGGGCAACGCGACTACCTGGCCGACCTGGCCACTGCGCGCGAGGGGCTGCAGACCCTGGAGCACGTCGTCGTCGTGGGCGACATCGGGGAAGACAGGTCCGGGTACGTGCGCTTCGACGACCTGCGCGGGGCGGATCCCGTCAGCGGGCCGACGCACGTCGACCCCGACGGCCCGGCGCTGATCGGGTACACCTCGGGCACGACGGCGGACCCCAAGGGCGTCGTGCACACGCACCGCACCCTCGGCTGCGAGGTGCGCCAACTGTCGGATCACCAGTCCTCGCGTGACCTGCCCAGCCTGGTGGGCGCCCCGGTCGGCCACGCCATCGGCATGCTGGGCGGGCTGCTCTGCCCGCTCTACAGCAAGCGACCCATCTACATGATCGACGGCTGGGACCCACCCACCGTCCTCGACGCCATGGTGGAAGAGCACATCGCGGCCGGGAGCGGCTCGACGTTCTTCTTCACCAGCCTGCTCGACTCTCCGGGCTTCGGCCCCGAGCACGTGGAGCTGATGCGCTTCGTCGGCCTCGGTGGCTCGCCCATCCCGAACGCGGTGGCGGAGCGGGCCGACGCGCTCGGTATTTCGCTGGTCCGCTCCTATGGCTCGACCGAGCACCCTTCCATCACCGGATCCCTGCACGATGCCCCGAAGGAGAAGCGGATCCACACCGACGGCAGGCCGATGGCGTGGGTCGAGATCCGGACCGTCGACGAGGACGGCACGGACGTGGGGGTGGGGGAGCCCGGCGAGATCCTCAGCCGCGGCGCCGACCGCTTCGCCGGGTACACCGATCCGGCGCTCAACGCCGAGTTCATCGACCCCGACGGGTGGTTCAGCACCGGCGACATCGGAGTGATCGACCAGGACGGCTACCTGACCATCACCGACCGGGTGAAGGACATCATCATCCGTGGCGGTGAGAACGTCAGTGCCGCAGAGGTCGAGCAGCTCCTGGCACATATGAAGGGCGTGGCCGAGGTGGCGGTGGTGGCGGCGCCGGACGAGCGGCTCGGCGAGCACGGTTGCGCGTTCTTCCGCATGCAGCCGGGAAGCGAGGCTCCCGACATGGACGCCCTGCGGGCCCACCTGCAAGAAGCCGGCCTGACCCGCCAGAAGTGGCCGGAGGAGATCCGGGTCGTCGACGAACTGCCGCGGACCCCCTCGGGGAAGATCCAGAAGTTCGTGCTGCGCCAACGCCTGCGTGACGGCGGGTGAGCCCGCACACCCCTCGCCAACTGAAGGATCCCGCGCTCGGAGGGTGGGGGCGGTACGCCCCGGCCGGAGTGCCCAAGCAGTTCAAGTCCCGCACGGATGGCCACGTGCGCCGTCGCATCCCGAAGCAACAGATCGATCTGTTGCGGGCAGTGCCGCTCTTCGCCGGCTGCTCGCACGGCGACCTCCGATCCATTGCGCAGTTGGGCAGCCCAATCAGCGTTGAGCAGGGCGAGGTGCTGACCGCCCGGGGCTCGCTCGGCCGGGAGTTCTTCCTCGTGCTATCCGGGATCGCGTCGTGCCGGCTGGGGAAGCGTCAGATTGCGGAGTTCACCATGGGCGGGTACTTCGGCGAACTGGCGCTGCTCCACGGCGGGATCCGCACGGCGGACGTCGTGGCCGAGACGGACATGGAGCTGCTGGTTCTGGACGCTCGCGAGTTCAAGTCGATGCTGGCGACAACGCCCGCGATCAGTCTGAAGATGTTGGCCCGGCTCGCCGAGCGCCTGGCCGACGCGGACGCGCACTACAGCCATTAGGTCCTGCGGCCGTCAGGTTCAGCCCTGCGGCCGTCCAGGCTCAGGATGCCCCCGGAGCGGCGGTCCCCTCGAGGTTCTGTTGCATCAGGCGCAGCTCTTTGCTGATTGACGCCAGGCTGCCGGCCGCGGCGGCTGCCACCACCTCGTCGGAGAGTCCGTCGGGCAGCGTGACCCAGAGCGTGAGGGTCGCCTCGCTCCCACCGCCGTTGAGCGGTCGCACCACGAACTCCTCGTAAGCGTCGCTGCCGCCGGACATGGCCGCGGTCACCAGCGTCGGCGAGACGGCCTCCTCGATCCACAACTCGATCGGATGAGTGACGCCGGGCTGGCGCGGGTCGGACAACCCGAAGGTGTACCGGGCGCCGGGCCCGTGCACGCCCCCGACGTCGCCGGCCACTCCGTCGGCGACGCGCGTCACGCCGCTCACGTCGGGGTTGTAGGCGGGCAGGTTGGCGAAGTCGAGGCGGTAGGCCCACACGGTCTCGGCCGGCACCGTGAAGACGGCGGTGGCGACGGCGGTCGGCGCGTTGCTCGGTGTGATCTTGGGCACGGCGCCAGTGTGCGCCCCGGTGGACGGACTCGGCAAATGACGCCGGGGGTTATTCCGGCGGTCGGAGGATGGAGGCCGCCTCGCGGGCCCGGTCGAGGGACAGGGCGGCGAGGTCATCCCCCTCCTCACCGAGCACATCGGCGGCGTGCTGAATGAAGATCCCGACCACCATGGCGCTCAGGAGCCGGGCCACGGCAGCGGCGCCCGGTCCCTCATTCAGGTCGGGGCGATTGTTCTTGACCCAGTCCTCAATGGCCGACTCGAAGGAGGCGAAGAGGTCGACACCGACGGCGCGGGCCGTCTCCTCACCGCGCATGGCCTCGCCCACCATGAGGCGGACGAAGTCCTCGACCTCGAACATGGACGTCATGATCTCGGCCAGCAGCTGGGCCAGTGTCAGGGGCTCGGCGGCCGGGGCCACGCCTTCGGGGTCGATGTGCACCGGGCGGATGGGGAAGAACCCCTGCTCGATGAGGACAGACTCCAAGAGGTCCCGCTTGCTCGGGAAGTAGTGGTA
>DATCEZ010000007.1:0-8999 GCA_036509775.1 Acidimicrobiales bacterium | reverse complement strand
GTTCCTGTCTTGATTGACCGAGTACCAGCCCGGAGCGACGGTTACCTCGGGCGCCGACGACGGAGCCGATACTTCGGAGCGTTCATCAGGCACGGAGGACACCTTCGCCTGGTGCAAGCCATCCCGCCATGATTGGAACCTCCTCCGCCGCCTGTCAGGTCACGGTAGGGCAAAGGTGCGTCCTGTCACAGCTTTCGAAAGTCACAGAAGAGATCAACGGATCCACAAATTCGACGCCTGATCCGCCATCTTGCGCGCCGCGAGTCGGGTCAGGCCTTGACGCCCTCGTTCATCGCCTGCAGCCGATCCAGTGCGTCGATGTAGTCCTCCACCATTCCGAGGACCACGTCCTTCGTCCGGCGCACCGATGTGGCGGCGCCGATGATCTGCCCGGCCGGGTTGAAGTTCACGTCCCGGGCCTCTTCAGGGAAGGCGTGCCCACGCGACACGCAGTCGATGGCCACCATCATCTGCAGCGGCATGCCGAGCGGCTTGGGATTGCCCGGCGCCTCCCAGGCGTCCGTCCAGTCGTTCTTCAACAGCCGGCAGGGCTTCCCGGTGAACGAGCGCGAGCGGACCGTGTCGCGTGACGTCGCCTTGAGGTAGGACTCCATCTGCTTCGGCGGCACGTCGGCCTCCTCGACGGTGAGCCACAGCGATCCCGTCCACACGCCCGCCGCGCCCATGACCATCGCCGCTGCCATCTGGCGTCCCGAGCCCACACCGCCGGCGGCGAGCACCGGCAGGGGAGCCACTGCGTCAATGACCTCGGGCCACAACACAATGGAGCCCACGTCGCCCGTGTGACCCCCGCCCTCGGAGCCCTGGCAGATGACGATGTCGACGCCGGCCGCCTTGTGGTTCAGCGCGTGCTTCACCGAACCGGCCAGCGCTGCAATCAGCATCCCGTGCTCGTGTACCTGCTCAATGACGTCGTTGGGGGGAGTGCCGAGCGCGTTAGCCACCAGCGCCACCTTTTCGTGGCGCAGGATCACTTCGACCAGCGGCGCCGCCGTGGCGGCCGTCCAGCCGAGCAGTTCGCGCCGGGGCCCGCCCTCAATCTCGGGCACGCCGTGGTCGGCCAGGATCTTCTTGGCGAAGGTGCGGTGCTCGTCGGGGATCATCGCCCGCAGCTCCTCCTCGAGCTTGACCGGGTCCAGCTCGCCCATGCCCTCGTACTTGCCGGGGATGACGATGTCGACCCCGTAGGGGCGGTCGCCCACGTGCTCGTCGAGCCAGGTCAGTTCGACCTCGAGCTCCTCGGCGCTGAAGCCGACCGCGCCGAGGACGCCAAGTCCGCCGGCGTTGCTCACGGCGGCGGCGACGTCACGGCAGTGCGTGAATGCGAAGATCGGGAACTCAATACCCAGGCGTTCGCACAGTTCGTTGTGCATGGTGATGCCTCCTCATAGCGACCGGTTGCCCGGGGCGTCCCCGGGAACTAGAACAGATTCTACTTTTTAGCGGCCGGTCCTGCAGATCCGGCCCCGTGCGGGCCCGATGGGCCGTGCCGGTCCGAGCGCATGCACCAGGGGAGGAGCAGCCACCAATGCCCATTCGGACCGAGCCGGTACTCCCCGAGGAAGACTGGCAGCTGCGCCTCAAGGCGCCCGAGGACGGCTCGGGGGTCGGCACCTTGACCCTCGACTACCCCGAGAAGCTGAACATGTGGTCGTGGGAGGCCACGCGGCAGCTGGGCGTCCTGGCCGATCGCGCCCGCTTCGATGACCGTATTCGCGTCCTCCTGGTCAAGGCCGAGGGTCGGGCCTTCTGCGCCGGCGTCGACCTCGGCATGCCCGAGGATCGCGTCACGGGCCGTTCCCCGGCCGAGAAGGTACGCAACTACTACGAGGGCATCCGCTGGGTGCACGAGCGCTTCCGCGTCTTCCACGACCTGCCCCAGCCGATCGTCGCTGCCGTGCAGGGGTACTGCCTCGGCTTCGGTTTCGAGCTCGCCCTCATGTGCGACATCCGGGTGGCGGCCGATGACGCGCTCTTCGCCCTGCCCGAGGCGCAGGTCGGCGTGTCCATCGATGCGGGCGGCGATCTCCGCCTGGCCCACGAGATCGGCGCCGGCCACGCCAAATTGCTGGCGCTCACCGGGCGGCGCATCACGGCAGCGGAGGCCGAGCGCCTCGGGATTGTGCAGCAGGTGACGACCCGCGAGGACCTCGTGCCCACGGCGGCCGCCATCGCCGCCGAGATCGCCGCCAACGCCCCCCTCGCCGTGCAGTCGATCAAGCGCACCATTGACGCCTTCGCCTACCGCGGCCTCAACGAGGCGCTGCGCTTCGAGGCCCTCAGCGCGTCGGTCGAGTTCGTGAGTGACGACATGCCGGCCGGGTACGCCGCGAAGGCCAAGAAGCAGCAAGCCGAATTCGAGGGGAAGTAGCCGCCATGGGACTGCCCGAGCCGCCGCCGGCGGGGTCACCCTTCCTTCCCGCCGACACCTTCGCCGGCACGACGGCCATCGTCACCGGGGCCGGCACCGGTCTGGGCCGGGCCATCGCCGTGGAGCTGGCGCGCGCCGGCGCGGCCATCGGGGTTATCTCGCGTTCGGAGGAGCACCGGCTGGCCGGTGTCGCCGCCGTCGAGGCCGTTGGTGGCCGGGCGGCCCATGCGCCGGCTGACATCCGCGAGCCCGACCAGATCGCCGAGGCGTTCGACACGGTGGAGGAAGCGCTCGGGCCGGCGACCGTCCTCGTCAACAACGCGGCGGCCAACTTCCCCGTGCTGGCCGCGTCCATGCGGCCCAACGCGTTCCGGTCCGTGACCAACATTGTGCTCGACGGGACGTTCTTCTGCAGTCAGGAGTTGCAGCGCCGGCTGGCGGCGCGGGGCACCGCGGGGTCCATCGTCAACATTCTGGCCACGCAGTCCTTCACGGGCGGTCCCGGCATGGCGCACAACGCCGCCGCCAAGGCGGGTGTCGGCAACCTCACCAAATCGCTGGCGGTGGAGTGGGCGCCCGACGGCATCCGGGTCAACGCGCTGGCACCGGGCCTCTTCCCCCACGAGGACATGCGCGACGACCTCAAGGCCTTGCGTCCCGACGGTGAGTCGGTCGACGCCAGGAGGAGCCCGGCGGGTCGGCTCGGTCGGCTGCACGAACTGGGCTGGGCCGTCACCTGGCTCTGCTCGCCGTATGCGGCGTTCGTCACGGGCCATACGCTCGTGGTGGATGGGGCGAACTGGCTGCGCCGCGACTTCGTGATGCCTGAGTTCACGCCGGTGGCCGACCAGCTGTCGCAGGTGCTGCGGCCGACGGAATAACCAGGGTCAGGCGATCTGCTCCTCTTCCTGCTCCTGGTCGGCGAACTGGGTGCGGTAGAGCTCGGCATAGAGGCCGTTCTCGGCCAGCAGGCTGGCGTGGGTGCCCCGCTCGACAATGCGGCCACCGTCGATCACGAGGAGCTCGTCGGCCTCGCGCACGGTGGAGAGGCGGTGCGCGATCACGAGCGAGGTGCGGCCCGTGAGGGTCTCGCGCAGCGCGCGCTGCACGGCCGCCTCGGACTCGGAGTCCAGGTGCGCCGTCGCCTCGTCGAGCACGACGATGTCGGGCGCCTTCAGCATGAGGCGGGCCAGGGCGACGCGCTGCTTCTCGCCGCCCGAAAGGCGGTAGCCGCGCTCGCCGATGACGGTGTCGAGCCCGTCGGGCAGCTCGCCGACGAGGTGGCCCACCTGGGCCTGGGCCATGGCGTCGAGGAGGTCGGCCTCGCTCGCCTCGGGGCGGGCGTACAGCAGATTGGCCCGCAGGGTGTCGTGGAAGAGGTGCGGGTCCTGGGTCACCACGCCGACCACGTCGCGGATGGAGGCCTGGGTGGCGTGGCGCACGTCGACGCCGCCGAGGCGCACCGTCCCCTTCGTGACGTCGTAGAGGCGGGGGACCAGCATGGAGATGGTCGTCTTGCCGGCGCCGGACGGGCCGACGAGCGCCACCATGTGCCCGGGCTCCACGGTGAAGGAGACGTCGTGGAGTATTTCGTTGCGGGCGCCCGATTCGAGGACGGCCACCGATTCGAGCGACGCCAGCGAGACCTCATCCGCGCTCGGGTAGGTGAAGCTCACATGGTCGAAGGAGACCGAGCCCCGCCCCCGGGGCACGTCGATCGCGTCGGGGTCCTCCTGAATCATGGGGACGATGTCGAGGACCTCGAAGAGGCGCTCGAAGGAGACGAGGGCGGTCATCACATCGAGGTTGACGTTGGAGAGCTGGGTCAGCGGCCCGTACAGTCGGGTCAGGTAGGCGGTCAGGGCGACCAGGGTGCCGATGGACAGCGCACCTTCGATCGTCGCCACGCCGCCGAAGCCGTAGACGAGCGCGGTGGCCAGCGCACCGGTCAGCGTCAGCGAGACGAAGAAGATGCGCGAGTAGGTCGCCTGCGAAATGCCGATGTCGCGCACCCGCCCTGCCTTGGCCTCGAAGGCGGTGGCCTCTTCCTCGGGGTGGCCCAGCAGCTTGACCAGCATGGCGCCGCCCACCTGGAAGCGCTCCTGCATGACCATGTTCATTTCGCTGTTGAGGTTGTAGCCCTCCTTGGTCAGCGAGCCGATGCGCTGGCCCACGAAGCGGGCGGGAATGAGGAACAGCGGCACCAAGATGAGCGCGGCCAGGGTGATCTTCCAGCTCAGGAAGAACATGGCGGCCAGGACGATGACCACGGTCACGAAGTTGCCCACCACGTTGGAGAGCAGATCGGTGAAGGCCTGCTGGGCGCCGATGACGTCGTTGTTCAGGCGGCTGACCAGCGCGCCGGTCTGGGTGCGGGTGAAGAAGGCCAGGGGCATGCGCTGAATGTGGCGGAACACCTTCGAGCGCATGTCGTAAATGAGGTACTCGCCGATGTAGGCCGAGATGCGGCGCTCGGTGAGGACGAGTCCGGCGTCGACCAGGGCGAGGACCGCCACCAGGACCGCCAGCCAGATGACCAGCTGGGTGTCGTGCTTCTCAATTCCGTTGTTGATGATGGCGCGCAGGATGAGGGGACTGACCGCACCGACGGCGGCATCGAGGATGACCACAGGGAGGAAGATGGCCAGGATCTTGCGGTAGGGGACGGCGAAGGTGAGCATGCGCCGGGCCGTGCCCTTCTTGACCCGGTGTTCTAGGACGGCCCGGTCCTGGCGCACGGAGCGCAAGCCCATGCCACCTCCACCGCGGCCGCCTCCCATGGCGTGGCCCCGCATACTCATGGTTGCAACCTACCGTCGGCGCCTCCAACTCCTGGTCCGGCCCGCGCCGGAGGGTCGGAGGGTCAGGCGACGGTGACCCGGCGCCGGATCAGGGTGACGACGAGGAAGGCGAAGGCGCACAGCGCCAGGACACCCACGATGGCGGCCATGACGGCCGACCCCTTGAGGGCCAGTCCCGACGAGACGGCATTGGCCCCGGCCCCGGCTCCGCCGGAGACGTGGCTGGCCAGCTGGGCGTGCAGGGTGCCCGAGCGGAGCCGCGTGCTGGCCGAGGCGACGACGGACCCGGCAGTGAGCGTCCAGATCAGTGCGGCCAGCGTCGTCGTGCCCACCAGCGCCACCCGAATCCGTGCCATCGCCATCACCATCTCCTTGATCTCCCTCAGGAGTGAAACGGTGGCTGCCTGTCCGTCTTACGTTCCAACCTCGACGGCAACCCCCATGGGCAGCGAAGGCCAGCTGGGGCGTGTCGGCGAGGTGACCCGGACGCGAACGTCAGTAGGCGCCGATGCCCCGGGCCATCGTCTTGGGGGTCTCGACCATGATCTTGAGGTCCCACCACAACGACCACGAGGCGACATAGAGATAGTCGAGCTGCACGAGGTCGTTGCGGGTCAGGTCGTTGCGCCCCGACACCTGCCACAGGCCGGTGATGCCCGGGCGCACCTCGAAGCGGCGGGTGGCCCACCCCTCGACGTTGGACTCGCTCGGAATGAACGGCCGGGGCCCGACCACGGACATGTCGCCCTTGAACACGCTGATGAATTGGGGGATCTCGTCGATGCCGGTCCGCCGGAGGAAGGCGCCGAAGCGCGTGATGCGGGCGCTCTCGTCCAACTTGTGTCGGACCTCGTGCAATGGTCGGTCGGCGTCGGCGTCGGCGTCGGCGTCGGCGTCGATGTCGATGTCGGTGTCTTCAGAGGCGGGTGCCGGCTCGGTGTCCGTCGTCATGGACCGGAACTTCGTGACCGTGAAGGGCTCGGTGTCGCGTCCGAGGCGCACCTGGTGGAAGAACACCGGCCCGGGGGAGCTCAACTTGACCCCGATGGCGACGACGAGCAGCAGGGGTGAGGTGAACACGAGGACAGCGCCGCTGATGCAGAGATCGAAGGCGCGCTTCATGCACTGGTCCCAGACACTCAGGTGCGGCTGGGCGATCTCGAGGAAGGGCAGGCCGGCCAGGTCGGTGAGGCTGGAGCGCCAGCTGATGAGCTCGTAGTAGCGCGGCACCATGGCGATGTGCACGAAGTCCTGGAGCTCTCGGTACACGTCCATGGCCTCGACGGAGAACTCGTCCCGGGCCGCCACGAGGACCCGGTGCACGTCGAGCTGGCGGCAGAGCCGGGGGAGATCGGCCACCTGCCCGAGCGCGTCGTCCTCCCCGTTGTCGGCGATGCGCCCGACCAGCGTCATGCCGGCGTCCTGGCGCACGCTGAGCACGATGCGGTCGGCCGTGGTGCCGGCGCCGACCACCAGGACCCGGGTCGTCGTCAACGCGTGCAGGAAGTAACGGAGGATGATGCGGCCGACCGTGATGGTGCCGATGGTGACGATGACGGCCATCACCAGCTGCGTGGCGTACGGCTCGGACGTGGCGAACAGGACGTGGAGGAGCGACCCGATGGCGAGGGCGAGCACGCAGCCCTCGCCGACGCCGAAGGAGAGCTCGCGGATTTCGAGGAACGAGCTGGGCTGGAGCCTGCGATGGGTCACGCGGTAGATGCCGCCCGAGGCCAGCGCGATCACCACGGCGACCGGGAAGAGGGAGTCGATCTGCATGTTCGTCACCAGCTGACCGGGGGCGTTTACCGGCACGGCGGAGAGGTGGGATAGCAGGACCAGCGAGAGGGGGAGGGCGATGCAGGCGCACACGAAGTCGCAGGAGATCTGGACGAGGGTCAGCTCCTTGTCCGTGATGGTGCGGTAGGGCGACGGCGAGGTGGCGGCGAGCCGGGCCGGCTCGCTGACCTTGACCTCTTTCTCCGAGATGCTCATCGCCCACCCTCCGCCGGCGGCCTCCCGCCCTACGGAGAGAACAGGCGAAACGGGCGCGACTGGCGGCGGGGCGTCAGAGTCGTCGAAGGGTCAGGCCGAGCCGCCCATGGCGTGGACACCGCCGTCGACGTGCAGGATCTCCCCGGTGGTCATGGGGAGGAGGTCGCTGAACAGGGCCAGGCAGGCCTTAGCCACCGCCGTGCCGTCGTGGATGTCCCAGCCCAGCGGTGCCCGCTCGGCCCAGGTGTCCTCGAAGGCGCTGAACCCCGGTATGGACTTGGCCGCCATGGTGCGGACGGGCCCCGCCGCCACCAGGTTCACCCGGATGCCCGCCGGGCCCAGTTCCTTGGCCAGGTAGCGAGAGAGGGATTCGAGACCGGCCTTGGCCACGCCCATCCAGTCGTAGACGGGCCAGGCCACGGTCGCATCGAAATCGAGGCCGACCACGGAGGCACCGCCGCTCCCGCCGGCCGCTTTGAGCAGCGGGAGGAAGGCGTCGACGAGCGCCTTGAGGGAGTAGGTCGAGATCTGAATGGCCGTCGAGACGTCGTCCCAGTCGGCCGCGAACATGCCGCTGCCCAGGCAGTCGGGCGGCGCGAAGCCGATGGCGTGCAGCAGGCCGTCCAGCCGATCCCACTTGGTCGCCAGCGCAGCGCCCGCTGCGTCCAACTGCTCGGGCGACGTGACGTCGATTTCGAGGACCTCGGGCTCGGTCGGCAGCTTGCGCGCCGTGCGGCGGGTCAGTGACAGCGCGCGGCCGGCGCCGGAGAGCACGACCTCGGCCCCCTCCTCCTGGGCCAGCCGAGCCACCGAGAAGGCCAGCGAGGCGTCGGTGAGGACGCCGGAGATCAGGAGTCGCTTGCCGTCGAGGAGTCCCACTGCGCCAGGAGGTTATGCGAAGGTAGGGGCGTGCACGTGGGAATCCTCGGTGGGACCGGTCCGGCGGGCCGCGGGGTTGCGGTCCGGCTGGCCGAGGCCGGCATCCGGGTCACGATCGGGTCGCGCGATGCGGAGCGGGCGGCCGCCGTGGCCGCCGACGTGGTGGCTCGTTGGCCCGATTCGGACTTGGAGCTTGGCGGGGCGGAGAACGCCGACGCCGCCAAGACGGACCTCGTGGTCCTGGCCACCCCCTGGGAGAGTGCCATCCCGACGGTGCGGTCGCTGCGGGAGCCGCTGGCCGGCAAGGTCGTGGTCTCCATGGTCAATGCCCTGGTCAAGGAGGGCCGCGAGATGCTCGCCCTGATTCCGCCCAGAGGCTCCATGGCCGCCGCCGTCCAGGCCTCCCTGCCCGAGAGCCTGGTCGCCGCCGCCTTTCACCATCTGCCGGCCTCGGAAATGGAAAACCTCGAATCGGGGTTGGAAGCTGACGTGCTCGTGTGCTCGGACTACCCGGAGGCGACGGCGGCGACCGTGGCGATGGTGGAGCAGATGCCCGGGCTGCGTCCGCTCGACGCGGGCAGCCTGAGCCAGGCGGCCGCCATCGAGGCGTTCACCGCTGTCTGTATCACCCTCAACATCAAGCACAAGGCGCATTCCACGCTGAGGATCGCCGGGCTCTAACCGTGCAGTTGTACGACACGGCGCGCCGCGAGGTGGTGGCCTTCGAACCCGGCCCGCTCGTGACCATGTACTCGTGCGGCATCACCCCGTACGACGCGGCGCACCTCGGCCACGCCGCGGTGTACCTCTACTTCGACATGCTGCAGCGCCGCCTGCGCGACGCCGGGCACGAGACCAAGGTCGTCCGCAACGTCACCGACGTCGATGACGACATCCTGCGCAAGGCCCGCGAGCTCGGGGTGCACTACCTC
>DATCEZ010000006.1:0-2057 GCA_036509775.1 Acidimicrobiales bacterium | reverse complement strand
GCTGACGCTGCACGGGTCGGGCGTCGACGGCATCTACGACCTCGTCTTCCCGCAGAAGGAGAAGAAGAAGAAAAAGAAGTAGTAGTAGTAGCCCCGCAGGGAAGTCTCCGCCCGGACCAGGTCGGCCAAAAGAAATTCAGGCGTTCGGGTCGAACAGCGCTCTGTAGACCATGGTCGTCATGGTCTCGAGAGCAACATCGTCGATCGGTTGCCCGACGAACTCACGCAGATAGTGGAAGCGGTCGAGCATGGCCAGCGTGGCCAGCCCCGCCGCATCGGGGTCGATGATGTGGCCGGAGGAGTCGGGCCCGATCTGCTGGGCCAGCGCGCTCGACATGGTCGTGAAGGTGCTGCGGATCAGGTCGACCAGCTCGGGATCGATGGTGGCCAGGTCGGTCCAGGCCCTGAACAACGGCGCATAGCGGGTCCAGAGCTCGGAGTACGCCCGGATCCAGCGGTGCACGTCCTCCCATTGGGGCGGCCCCCCCTCCGCGGGCAGCGTGCTCAGCGCGTCGTACAAAATCTGGGCCTCGCCGGACGCCTCCGCCACCAGGGCGCGCAGCAGGTCCTCCTTGTTGGAGAAGTAGAGGTAGAAGGTGCCGTGCGACGTCTTGGCGATCTCGACCACGTCGTTGACCCGCGTGGCGTGGTAGCCCCGGCGGTCGAACGCGACCATGGCGGCATCGAGCAGTTTGCGCATGGTCCGGCGCCCCTGGCTGCGCAGGACCCGCTTGCTGGCAGGTGCGCCGACGGCATCCGCTTCGGCCGTGGCGACGCCATTCCCCGAGCCGGCCGGGACGGCCGCTTTCCTGGTCGCCGGCGGCCGATCGACCTTCTTCGGGGCAGGTGCCGGGTCGTGCTGGACTCTCGGCGGTCCCATGCCCTGTGCATGGTAGTGCCGGGCATGGTCGAAATGGCTAACCTGACACGGTGGTCAGGTTTGGTTGGGGTAAAAAATGAGGTCGGACCAGGGGTTTCATGATTTCGTGTCCGCGCTGAAGCCAGTTTCGTGACCCCAACTGCCAACTCGTCCAATGGGCCCGTCGTGACGACGCTCGACGACGCCGTGGCGCGGAGCGTGCGTCCCGGCGACGCCGTTCTCGTGATGATGGGGCACAGCCGTTGGACGGCGACCGCCCGGGAGCTGGCCCGGCAATTCTGGCGGACGGACCCGGGATTCACTCTCATCATGACCAGCCTCGGCGCCCTCGGTGGGGCGTTCTTCAGGGGTGGGCTGGTCGACAAGGTGGTGACCGCCTACTCAGGCAACAGCTTCCCCACCTACAACCCCAATCCGATCTTCCGGCAGGCCTACGAATCGGGTTCGGTCGAGGTGGAGCACTGGTCGATCCTCACCTTGTCGCAGCGCCTGGAGGCGGCGGCGCGTGGCCTGCCCGCCGCGGTGACGGGTTCGCTGGTCGGTTCGTCCATGGCGGACAACGAGGCCTTCGCCGTCGTCGATTCACCCTTCGGTCCTCTCGGGCTCCTGCAGCCCCTGGTGCCTGACGTCGCGCTGGTCCATGCCGCCGCCGCCGACCCGTCGGGCAATCTCGTCTTCTCCGAGCCCCTGCTCGATGGCGTCTGGGGCGCCTGGGCCGCCCGGCGCGGCGTGGTGGCGACGGTCGAGCGGGTGGTCGATGACCTCGAGGGCCTCGGGCACCGGGTCAAGGTCCCCGCGCACCGTGTCCTCGCCGTCGTGGAGGCGCCGTTCGGCGCCCATCCGGGTGGGTGCTACGCCCCCGCATTGCCGGTGCGCAGCTACGGGGAGGACATCGCGCACTGGAGCGCCGCCGCCGACGCCGCCGCCAAGGACCAGTTCGACGCCTACATCGACGAGTGGGTGCTGGGTCCGGCGACGCACGAGGACTATTTGGCGCGGGTGGGTCCGGACCAGCTCAAGTGGCTCGAAGGTCGCTCGGATCCCATGTCGTGGAAGGCCGACGCCGACGCCTACCCCGTCGTGGACGATCCCGCCATCTCCCGCTGGGAGCAGGCGGCGTCGCTCGGGGCCCGCGAGCTCGAACGTGTCGTGACCGACGTCGGTGCCGACGCCGTGC
>DATCEZ010000005.1:0-4626 GCA_036509775.1 Acidimicrobiales bacterium | reverse complement strand
CACGCTCGAAGACCTGGTCTTCTCACGCCAGGTACACGGCGCGCAGGCGACGCTGGTCGGGCCCGACGAACGCGGCCGCGGCACGCGGTCCGATGACGACGCCCTGCCCGGCGCCGACGTCCTCGTCACGGTGACCCCCGGTATCACGCTCGCCATCATGGTGGCCGACTGCGTCCCACTGGCGCTGGTCGACCCCGACGCGCACGTGCTGGCCGCAGTCCATGCCGGCTGGCGCGGGACAGCAGCCGGTGCCGTGGGTGCGGCCCTCGGCTTCATGCAGGCGTGCGGGGCGGAGACCGGGCGGATACACGCCTTCATCGGGCCGGCCGTACACCGCGACCGCTATCAGGTCGCCGACGAAGTGCCGCAGGCACTGCGCGCCGTCGTCGAGCCCGTCCCGCTCCATCCCGCCGTGACCCGGCCCGACGGACCCGACCACTGGCTGGTCGATCTGGTCGCGGCGAACCGCCAGCAACTGGTGACCGGCGGCGTCCGGGACGAGCAGATCGTCGAGTGCGGCACGACCACCACGGACGAGCAGTTCTTCAGCGACCGCGCGCAGCGGCCCTGCGGGCGATTTGCCCTGCTGGCCCGCCTCCGTGCTTGAGGCCGGTCCCAAGCCTGTTGCGCCGTAGCATGGGCTGGCTCGGATCGCCGGGCCACCCAATTCGCATGCCACCTCCCGACCGGTTCCGCTACGACGGTTACACAATCGACACGGCGGAGTCCGCCGTGGTGTGCCACTACGCCGCCGGTGACCAGGCCTTCACGGAGCGTTTCGCCTTCGCGAGCGGGGGCGATTGGGCCGACCCGGCCGTGTTGGCCGCCGTGCGCATTCTCTATCTGCTGGCCGGCGTCTCGTACTACAAGACCTCGGCCGCCACCGTGATCGACCTGGGAGAGCTGGCGACGACAGCGCAGGAACGGGACTTTCTCCGCACCTTCTACGTCAGCGGCCTCGCGGAGTTCGCCTACCGCAACGGTCTCGACCTGGGCGGCCTGCGGGTGGAGGGACCGGACGCCGACAGCGTCGCGCCGGCCGCCTTCGCCCCCTCCCCGGGCCGGCCCCTCATCCCCTTCGGTGGCGGCATCGACTCCATCGTGACCGTCGCCGCGCTCGCGCCGAACCACGCTGACGCCGCGCTCTGCGTCGTCGAGCCGCCCGGCAACCGCTACGCCGCCATTGAGGACGCCGCCGCCGTCACCGGGCTGCCCGTGACGCGCATCGAACGCACCATCGACCCGCTCGTCCGCCGCTCGGCCGAGCTCGGGTTCCTCAACGGGCACGTGCCCGTGACCGCCGTCATCACCGCGGCCGTCCTGGTGGCGGCGGTGCTCGAGCGACGCGATGCCGTGGTGCTGTCCAACGAGTGGTCGGCCTCGGTACCCACCCTCGTCACAAACGGGCTCGCGGTGAACCACCAATGGTCGAAGGGCGAGGAGTTCGAGTTCTCGTTCGGCGAGGTGGTCCGGGCGGCCCTGGGCCCGGACGTCTCGGTCTTCTCCTTCCTGCGACCGCGCACCGAGCTCTGGGTCGCCGAGCAGTTCGCCCGGCTGCCCGAGTACCACCGCACGTTTCGCAGCTGTAACCGCGCCTTTCACCAGAGCCCGGCGGAACGGCTCGACCACTGGTGCGGTCGCTGCGACAAGTGCTGCTTCGTCGACCTCGTCCTCGCGCCCTTCATGGAGCGCAGCGAGCTCGAAACCGTCTTCGCCGGCGACGAGCCGCTGCAGAACCCGGCCAACGAGGAGCGGTTCAGGACACTGCTGGGCCTGGGCGCCGGCAACAAACCGTTCGAATGCGTGGGGGACATCGACGAATGCCGGGGCGCCCTGGTACTGGCCGCCCAACGCCAGGACCGCGCCGGGAACGAGCTCCTGACCAGACTGCGGGCCAACCTGGGCGACGCTGCACCGGCCGATCCCACCACGCTGTTGGAGCCCCGCGGCACCCATCGCATCCCTGACCGTTATGCGCCACCCGATCTCCTGGTCCGCGCTCGCTGACGCGTCCGTCGGCGTCTGGGGGCTCGGCGTCGAAGGACAGGCCAGCATCCGCCGGCTCCGGTCCATGGGCCGCGACCCGGTGCTGGTCGACGACGCGCCTGGCGCGGACTCGCTCGACGGCCTCGAGATCCTGACCACGGGGGCGGGTGGGATGGATGCCCTCCGCTCCTGCGACGTCGTCGTGAAGAGCCCGGGCATCAGCCGCTACCGACCCGAGGTGACACAGCTCGCCGAGGCGGGTGTCAACGTCTGCGGTGGCCTCGGTTTGTTCATGGCCGAAGCCGATCCGACCCGCGTCGTCTGCATCACCGGCACGAAAGGCAAGAGCACCACGACCGCGCTCGCAGTCCACCTGCTGCGCGGGCTCGACGTCGACGCCCGGGCCGGCGGGAACATCGGGGTGGCCCCGTGGGACCCGGCGGGAGGCCCGGCACCGGACTATTGGATTGTGGAGACGTCGAGCTTCCAGGTCCCCGACCTGTCGAACGCGCCCTCGGTGGTCGCCGTGACCTCGCTGGCGCCGGACCACCTGGACTGGCACGGGACGGTCGAGCGCTACTACGCGGACAAGCTGTCACTGTGCACCAAGCCCGGGGTCACCCTGGCCCTGGCCGACGATGCCGACGCGGAGCTGCACAGGAATGTCGCGCTCCTCGGCCCGCACGTCCGCTGGGTGGATCCCGCCGCGGTGGCGCGGGATGCCACGTGGTCGGCGGCTCTCGGGCTGACGGGGCCGCACAACGCGCGCAATGCCTCCGTGGCGCGCGCCGTCCTCGAGGGTCTCGGCATCCCGGGTGCGTCCGACGAGGACGCGTTGACCGCAGCCGCGCAGGGCTTCGATGGGCTGCCGAGCCGGTGTCGCTCGCTCGGTTCGGTCGGCGACGTCGAATTCGTGGACGACAGCCTCTCGACCAACGTGCTGCCGGCGCAGGCCGCACTGCGCGCCTACGCCGAGCGTCCGGTAGCGCTCCTCGTCGGTGGGCACGATCGCGGCGTGGACTATCGGCCGCTCGGCCGGACGATCGCGGCGCGCACCGCACCGACCCTCGTCGTGACCATGCCCGACAACGGGCCTCGCATCGGGGAGGCCATACGCGAAGCCACCGGCGGGCAGGTGGAGATCCGCGCTGCCGCGGACCTCAATGCCGCGGTCGAAGCCGCCTACGCGTGGGCCCCGTCCCGGGCCGTGGTGCTGCTCTCTCCTGCCGCCCCGAGCTTCGGGCGCTTCGGTGACTACCGGGAGCGCGCTGCCGCGTTCGCGGCGGCGGCGTCGCGGTGCGGCACCCTCAGCTGAACAGCGTCAGCGGCGTGCGCCCACCGGCGCCAGCTCGTCGCGCTCGCTGAGGAAGAGCCACCATGAATCGGCCGAGACCGTCGCAGCCGCTTGCACGACGTCGAGATCGGCCTCCAGCGCAGTGAGCGCCTCCATGGACCACCCGGCGTGGTCCACCTCCTGCGTGGCGTGCACGTCCCAGAAGGCGGTGCCCTCCTCGTCGAAGCCGTAGTGACGGCGCAGGCCGTCGCCCTTGGAGACCGCAATGTCGGCGGCCTGGACTTCGTAGGCGGCGATCATGGCCAACGCGGCCACGGGATCATTGGCGGCCGTGGTGCGCACGACGGCGAGCAGCGCGGCCGTCGATGCGGTGGCCGGAGCGTCCGGAGTGGCGCCGGCGGCCCGGGCGAAGCTCTCGAAGAGCTGCGCATGGGGTTCGGGCGTGCCGAGCTCGTCGGCCAGGTTCGCCTCCACGAGGTCGCGGGCACGTCCGGCCGGCAAGGCCTCGACGATGGCCGCCAGGGTCACCGGGAGCTCACGCTCAATGTGGCGGTACTGCTCCGCATAAGCGGCCAGCTCGCTCTCGGTGAGGGTGCCGGCTTCCCAGCGACGGTAAAAGGGGTGCGCAAGCAAGCGACGTCCGACAATCGCCTCCGCCAGCACCTCGTCAATCGGTTGAGGGTGCATCCGGGCACCTTATCCGGTCCCCGCCGTGCGTCAACTGGGTCCGGGCACGCCTCGGCAGCGGCCACAATCGGGGTGTGCTCACCCTGGTGTGGTTCATTGTGGGTGGGCTCGTCGGTTGGGGCTCGGCACACGGGGGCCCCGCCGTGCAGCGGGCGTGGCCCGTCTTCCTGCGCGTGCAGATCCTGGCCACGTCGGCCACGCTCTCCCTGGTCGCAGCGTGGCGGCTGACCTCCGTCAGCCAGTTGCTCGGCCCCCTCGCCCTGTCGGCCGGCATGTGGCTGCTCCTCGGGGCCACCCTCGCGTCGCGGGGCGAGCGGAGTGCGGGCCAGAGCTCGCTGGAGGCGTGGGCGGTCACCCCCAATGCCAGCTTCTGGGTGGTCCCGACCGCGGCCGCCTTCGCCGGATCGGCCGGCACCATGATCGCCGTCCTGGCCAATGTGATCACCACAGCCTGGAACGCCGTGGCGGTCCACCTGATGCGGCGCGACGCCCCGTTCCGGCAGCGACGCTCGACCACCTGGGTGGATCAATCGCCTGTGCTGGCCTCCGTGGTCGGGCTCCTGCTGCATTTCTTCGGTTCGGCTCCGGCGTGGACGGCCGACGTCCTCACTTTGGCCGGACCGCTCCTGGCCTTTTCCGGCGCCGCCCTGTTCACCGGC
>DATCEZ010000004.1:0-15806 GCA_036509775.1 Acidimicrobiales bacterium | reverse complement strand
GCCTGGGATGACCATGTTCCGCGTTCCGATCTTCACGTGGAACATGGTCGTGACAGGAATCCTCATCCTCATCGCGTTCCCCGTCCTCACTGCGGCACTCATCATGTTGTGGTGTGACCGCCATCTCGGGGCGCACATCTTCACGGTCTCGGGGGGTGGTGTGCCCTTCTTGTGGCAGAACCTCTTCTGGTTCTTCGGCCATCCGGAGGTCTATATCCTCGCCCTGCCGTTCTTCGGCATCGTGACCGAGATCCTGCCGGTCTTCTCGCGCAAGCCGGTCTTCGGCTACAAAGGGATGGTCTTCGCCACCATGGCGATCGCCGCGCTGTCCACCGGCGTGTGGGCGCACCACATGTTCACGACTGGCGCCGTGCTGCTCCCCTTCTTTTCGTTCCTGAGCCTGATGATCGCCGTGCCGACCGGTATCAAGTTCTTCAACTGGATCGGCACCATGTGGCACGGCCAGCTGACCTTTACCGTGCCGATGTTGTTCTCCATCGGGTTCCTGCTCGCCTTCCTCATGGGTGGCGTCACGGGCATCATGCTGGCCTCGCCGCCGATCGACTTCGCCACCCATGACACCTACTTCGTTGTGGCGCACTTCCACCAGGTGCTCTTCGGGACGGCGGTCTTCGCCGGGTTCGCCGGCGTCTACTACTGGTATCCGAAGATGTTCGGCCGCATGCTGCGGGAGGGCCTGGGCAAGTGGCACTTCTGGCTGATGTTCATCGGCTTCTGGATCTGCTACATGCCCCAGTACGTGGTCGGCCTGCTCGGCATGCCCCGCCGCGTGGCCAGCTACCCGTCCAACCTGGGCTGGCAGAGCTACAACATCGTGTCGACCGTCGGCGCCTTCATCATTGCAATCTCGTTCGCCTTCCTGCTGGTGAACTTCTTCGTGTCCTGGCGCAAGCCCGTCCCCGCCGGGAACAACCCCTGGGACGCCCACACGCTGGAGTGGTTCACCACCTCGCCGCCGCCACACCACAACTACACCCACCTCCCCCCGATCCGTTCGGAGCGCCCGACGTGGGACTACAACCATCCTGACAACTTGACGGTGCCGCACGGCCGCTCGGCGCACACCAACGGGAACGGGAACGGGCACGGCAACGGGAAGTCGAACGGCGACGGCAAAGGGAACGGGAAGGTGACAGCGGGCGTATGAAGATCGAGTCCATCTTCCTGCTCTTCCTCGGCGCCTTCTTCGGCATCATCGGACTCATCTACTGGTTCTGGGGCTACGACGACGGCGGTGGTGTGATGCTGCTCGGCGCCACGCTGCTGGGGTTCCTGCCCGGCCTCTATTACTTCTTCTGGCACCGCCGTTTCCACGGCCACAAGTACTTCTACTGGGGCAAGGTGCACGCCGCCGGCGATCGCCCCTCTGACCGCGAGGACGCCGAACTGGCCGACGGCGCCGGGACGGTCGACTCCTTTCCCGGCTCGTCCATCTGGCCCTTCGTCCTCGGCATGGGCGCCTTCATGACGGTGCTCGCACTGGTCTTCGGCACCTGGCTGCTCTTCCTCGGCGTGCCGCTGATCATCACCGCACTGACCGGCGTCACCGCCGAGAGCCGGCGCGGCGGCACCGTCTGACCAAGCGGAGCCGCCGGTAGCCTGATCCGGTGGCGACCACGAGCACCGGAACACAGCAGACCCAGGGGATGTCCCGGGGTCTCGTCGTCCTCATCGCCGTCGCCACCGGCGCGGTGGTGGCCAACCTCTACTACGCGCAACCGGTCCTGCATCAGGTCGCCGGAGCCTTCCACTCGGGGCCCGGAGCGACCTCGACCATCATCACGGCCACGCAGATCGGTTACGCCGCCGGGCTGCTGCTCGTCGTCCCCCTGGGCGACCTCCACCCGCGGCGAAAGCTCGTCACCCGTCTCTTCTGTCTCAGCGCGCTGGCGTTGATCGGTTGCGCCCTTGCCCCGGATCTGTGGATCTTCGCCGTGGCGTCCATCCTCGTCGGCGCCGCCTCGGTCGCCGGGCAGGTCATGATCCCCTTCGCTGCCGACCTGGCGCCCGAGGAGCGGCGTGGCCGCGTGGTGGCCCGCATCATGACGGGGCTGCTCCTGGGCATTCTGCTGGCCCGCACCGTGTCGGGACTGGTGGCCCAGGCGGCCGGCTGGCGGGCGATCTACTGGCTCTCTGCCGGCCTGATGGTGGTCTTCGCCGTGGTCCTCTGGCGGGCCCTGCCCTCGGAAGGACCACGCCCGCACCGCAGCTACGGAGAGCTCGTCGGATCGTCCCTGCGCCTGCTGGTCGACGAGCCCGTGCTGCGACGCCGCGCCTTTCACGGCGCCTGCGCCTTCGCCGCCTTCAGCGTGTTGTGGACGACGCTGGCCTTCCTGCTCTCGGGCCGGCCGTACCACTACTCGAATCTGGTCATAGGCCTCTTCGGACTGGTGGGCGCGGGCGGCATTGTGGCGGCCAACCTCGCCGGCAAGCTGGCCGACTCGGACCGGCACACCGCGACCACCGTCGTCGCCGGCGTCCTACTCGCCGGCTCCTTCGCGCTCTTGTGGACCGGCCGCACCTCACTGGCCGCGCTCATCATCGGCATCGTCGTGCTCGACATGGGCACCCAGGGCATGCAGATCACCAACCAGGCGATCATTTACGCCCTGCGCCCGGATGCCCGCAGCCGCATCAACAGCGCCTACATGGTCTGCTACTTCCTCGGGGGCGCCATCGGCTCCCTGGCCGCCGGCGCCCTCTACGGCACCCATGGCTGGGCCGGCGTCTGCCTGCTCGGGGCCGGCTTCGGCGTCCTGACGCTGGGCATGTCGGCCTATGACCGCCTGCGGCCGCCGGCCTCGGCTGGTGGTGCGCGTCAGCCCTCGACGATCTCGAGCCCGTTGCCGTCCTGATCGCGGAAGGCGAACATGGGCGGGACGCCGGGCCAACGCAGCACGTCGTCGACATCGACACCCTGTGCCCGCATGGCCTCGTGGGCGGCGTCGGCATCGGCCGTCGTCAAGCGGATCCCGGTCTCCACTCCGGCCGGGCGTTCGGCGTGGGCCGGCTCGAGGGCGAGCGTCACCGCGGTGCCGGGGGGCGCGACTTCGATCCACCGTGCACCCTGCCCCGTCGGCACGTCGAGCCGCGTCTCGAAGCCGAGCGCGCGGTAGAAGGCCAGGGCGCTGTCCTGGTCGGCGACCGGGATGCCTGCGGCGTGCAGGCCCGTGATCACAGACATTGGTAGCTCAGCATCACGACGCCGGTACTGGTGGTCTCGGCGCTCAGCAGCTGCAGGGTCGGGGGGGCAGCGGGTGATCCCGTTCCCTGAACAGGCGCTTGCCCGTGCCGAGCAGCAGCAGGTGCAGGAAGAGCCGGTAGCCGTCGACGAGGGCGAGCGCGAGCGCGGCCAGCTGCTGCACCAGGACCCCACTGCCGAGCACCGCGATGCTGCCGTCACCTTCGGCCAACAGGGCGCGCACCCCGGCTTCCAGATCACCCTGCAAAACCTTGGCGTTGGCCCATGTCAGCTGCGCGTCCTTCAAGGTGCGTGTGGCGACGTACTTCGGCGTGGCGTTGAGGTGCGCCGCCATGGGGTTGGCGTCCGGCTGCTGCGGCCAGAAGTCCAGCATCTTCTCGTACGTGCGTCGCCCGAACAGATAGGCGGTCGTCGTCTGCATGCCCTCGAGTGCCGCCGCCTGTTGGATCTGGTCGCCGTAGGGCGCGGCCCAGCCGCCGTACTCGAAGCCGCCATCGCGATCCTCGTCGGGTGAGCCGAGCCCCTGCATGACGCCGTCGAGCGACACGAACTCAATCACGGAGAGTTGGCGCATGATCAGCTGTATCGGATGGACCCGGGCGTGGTGAGCTCCTCACCCGTCTCGAGCCACGTCTTAAGGCCCGACAGGATCATCGGCCAGCCGCCGTAGATCTGCGAGTTGGCGCCGTCGCGCATCTGGTCGTGCGTGAGCGTGAGATGGCACGAGTCGTCGCCCACCGTCTCGATTTCCCATGTCACGCGGGACACACCCTCGGCCTTCACGTCGTCGCCCCACAGAGCGGCCATGGTGTGCACCAGGCGTCGCGGCGGGTCGACCTCGAGGACTTCGCCCTCACCCAGGTGCACGTCGTGCTTCTTGACGTCGACGCTGATCGGCGCACCCACCTTCCAGTCCGAGTAGACGGCGGCGCCGAAGTTGTACTTGGCGCGGATGTCGGGGTCGATGATCGCCTCCCACAACCGCTCGGGCGTGGTCTTGATGAAGATCTCGAACACCTTTTCCATCTGGCTCTCCAGTCTCTCTTTGATGTCGCTGAGCCCTGCCACCCAGGGCTCGGCGTACTTGCTGACCCAACGGTCGTAGATGAGCCGGATCGGGACCGGGTTGAGGAAATGGAGCTTTTCTCGACCCCGGCGCCTGGTCACCACCAGCCCCGCTTCTTCGAGCACCTTCAGATGTTTCATGACCCCGAAGCGGGTCATGGAGAACCGTTCCTCCAACGTGCCCAGGGTCTGCCCGTCCTGCCGGAACAACTCGTCGAGCAAGTCACGCCGGGTGGGATCGGCCAGAGCCTTGAACACCTCATCCACGCCTGCACTATATGTGACCTTTTGGTCACATGTCAATGGTCGGGACCTTTGGGATTGGCACAGCCGGCGACTAGGAACGGGTCATGGACAATCGCGTGTCGCTCATCACCCTGGGCGTCGCCGACATCTCGCGGGCCCGTGCCTTCTACGAGGCCCTGGGATGGGTCGGCCTGTCACCTGACGGCGAGGTCGTCTTCTTTCAGGCCGGGGGCATGGTGCTCGCCCTCTGGGGCCGGGACAAGCTGGCCGAGGACAGCGTGGTCGAGGATGGAGGCGGCTGGGGCGGCGTCACGGTCGCCTACTGCGTCGGCTCGCCCGCCGAGGTCGACGGCGTGCTGGAGGCAGCGGGCGCGGCCGGCGCCACCATCGGCCGACCCGGAGCGGCAACCTTCTGGGGCGGCTATTCGGGCATCTTCATCGACCCGGACGGCCATCCGTGGGAGGTGGCCCACAACCCGGGCTGGACTCTGGCCGAGGATGGCAGCGTGCACCTGCCAGCCTGACGGCGGGAGGCGGGGCGGCGCGGGCGGGGCGGCGGGCGGGGCGAGAGGCTCAGCCGACAACTTCGGCCGGCGTGGCCAGCCGGGAACCGATGTGGCGCGAGCGGTCGCGCAGCCACTGCAGCCCGTTGGAGTTGTCCGCGATCGGCGGCTCCCACGCCGCGGCGCAGTTGCGGCCGGACCGCTTGGCCACGGAAAGCGCCTCGTCCGCCCTCCGGAGCAACGCCTCGGGCCCGTCGTTCGGGCCGAGCCATGTGCTGACACCGATGCTGGCGGTGACCCAGTCCGAGCCCGTCACGTCGTGCAGCGCGGCACGCAGCCGCGTGGCGGTGGCCATGGCCGCCTCCTGGTTGGTCTCGTGCAGCAACAGCGCGAACTCGTCCCCTCCCAGTCGGCCCACGACGTCGGTCCCGCGGGCGGCCTGCCGCAGGACGCCGGCCAGGAGCTTCAGGGCGCGGTCCCCACAGTGGTGGCCATTGGCGTCATTCAGTGTCTTGAGGTTGTCGAGGTCGGCCACAATGACGCTGAACGTGGCGTAGTGACGCTCCGCCAGGAGCGATTCGTGGTCCAGGCGCTCCTGGAACGCGCCCCGGCTGAGGCAGCCGGTGAGGGCGTCCAGTCTGGCCGCCACCATCAGTTGCCGCATGAGACGGTCCCGCTGTGCGGCGGCAGCGGCCGTGATGACGCCGGCGATGGCGATCCCGACCGCGAGGAACGCGGTGGTGGACCAGCTGCGATCAGGAGTCAGGACCCCGACCACCAACGTCGTGAGGACACCGAAGCCAGCCAGGAACGAGACCGTTCCGGCCGAGTACGCCAGCCCGGCGAAGAGCATCGGCAAAATCAGGAAATATGAGATGGGGCTGCGCACGCCCCCGTCGAGGACGGCGCCGATGGCGACGAAGACGAATGTGCAGGCGGCCCATGACGTGAAGAACAGCTTGGACCAACGCGTCTCGACCAGCCGGAGGCCGAGCAGCCGGAAGCCGGCGATGGAGGCGATCAGGCTGAGCCCGCTCAGGACGACCATGGCCTCCCGGTGTGGGCCCGGGGTGGTCAGCGAGTAGACGAGGACGGCGAAGGCTCCCAGGCTGTACGTGAGCACACCGATGTACACGTAACTGCGCCAGAACTTGGTCACGTTGGACGACATGTCCAGTGCTGGGAGTTGATGCATGCCTGATTCCTCGGTTCCCCTGGTCGCTCCTGCCTGATATCGGCCAATTCGCAACCAATGTTGAGGAGGAAGCGGAGGAAGCCGGGCCGCCAGAAGCGTGGTCCGACCGGTCGGAAATGCAGCTCAGTGGGAGAGCGAGCGCGCCGGGCGCCGGCGCCAGGTATCGACGCAGCCGGGCGAGCAGAACAGCACCATGCGGCCCCGCACGTCGTGGGCGATCTCCTGCGCCGTGTCCTCCGTCAGGGGCAGCCCACAGATGGGATCCTGGGACCCGTCGACGCCGCTCCCGGCCATGCAGATGCTCGAGGCGGGGACCGGCTTCTCCACGCCCCGGAGGTTGACATGGGTCTCCGACACGACCTGACCCCAGCTCGGCAGGAAGTCCATCACCGCCGGGGCCGCCAGTGCCTCGCCGGCGGATGCCAGGTCGCACAAGCGCGCCGCCACGTTGACGCAGTGCCCGATGTAGTCGTCCCCCTCCATGAGGATCACGTCGCCGCAGGTGACCCCCGAGCGGATGGAGACGGTCTCAATGGCACCGACCTCTCGCACGACATAGTGCAGCTCCAAAATGGTCTCGAGCAGCGGCCGGGTGTCGACGCACACCAACATGACGCCGTCACCGAGCCACTTGGCGATGCGCACGCCCCGCCGCGAGCAGATGTCGC
Source organism: Acidimicrobiales bacterium (assembly GCA_036509775.1). Lineage (GTDB taxonomy): Bacteria > Actinomycetota > Acidimicrobiia > Acidimicrobiales > RAAP-2 > Bog-473. Next base: position 8,906 of record DATCEZ010000004.1, on the reverse strand, counting down.
GCAGGAGGGAGCGGAATGCGGTCAGCACATCCACCGCACGCTCGTCCCCTTCCATCTCGGTCATGGCGGTGAAGCCCGAGACGTCGACGAAGGCGAAGCTGCGATACACCCGCACGTCGAAATATTCCCATGCCAGCTGTCCGCCGGCCCAATCCCCGGGGCCGCAGGCACGGGATGGTGGCCGCGGGGCAGCCCTCCTACGATGGCGTCATGGGGGGACAGCTCGAGGGGAAGGTGGCCCTGGTCAGCGGCGGTGCCTCCGACATCGGACGCGCCACGGCGCTGCGGCTGGCCGCCGCCGGCGCCACCGTGGTGATCGGCGACGTGTCGGCCGATGGCGCCGGATCAGTGGCCGAGGAGGTCGGCCGGGCCGGCGGGCGTGCCATCGGCCTGCTCTGCGATGTCCGCCGTGAGGAATCGGTCGCCGGCTTCGTCGAGCGGGCGGTGGCCGAGTTCGGAACCGTCGACGCGATCGATCACAACGCCGCCTGGAGTCATCCACGGCTCGACACGGACGCGGTCGGTGTCGATCTCGGCGTGTGGGAACGGGCAATTGAGATCACAACACGCGGCGCGCTTCTGCTCGCGCGCCACGCCATTCCCGTCATGGTGGCCGGGGGCGGGGGCTCCATCGTCACCATTTCGTCGGGGACCAGCACCATCGGCGAGTCGACGCGGGTGGCCTACGGCGCCGCCAAGGCCGCACTGAACCAGCTGACACGCCACCTGGCCGTGCGCTACGGCCGCGACGGCATACGCGCCAACGCCATCGCCCCCGGCTTCATCCTCACCGAGACGGCGGCGACCCAGGTGCCGGCCGACATTCAGCGGCGACTGGCCGAGGCGAACCCCACCCGCCGTCTGGGCACACCGGACGACATCGCCAAGGTCGTCGTGTTCCTCTGCAGCGACGACGCGGCCTACGTGAACGGCCAGGTGCTCCACGTCGACGGTGGGCTCCAGATCGCCGGGATGATGTAGGTGACCAATGTCTGAAGCCCCGGCGCGCCGAGTGGCGCTCGTCACCGGAGCGAGTCGGGGCATCGGGCGCTGTGCCGCCATCGCCCTGGCCCGGCGCGGCTGTGACGTCGTCATCACCGCCCGCACGGTGCACGAAGGCGACGGCCGCGCCCACGCCTCGAGCACCTTGGTGCACGACGAGCCGATGCCCATTGCCGGCAGCCTCGACAGCACGGCGGCGGAGATCGAGGCGCTGGGGCGGACCTGCCTGGCCGTGCCGATGGACCTGATGGACCGCGCCTCGATCGAGAACGTGGCCGCGGTGGCGCTCGAGCGCATGGGGCACGTCGACGTCCTGGTCAACAACGCCATCTACCAAGGTCCTGGCACCATGGACCGCATTCTGGACCTGCCTCTCGAGCTGGCCGAACGCTGCCTGGTGGGCGACTACCTCCATCCGCTCCTCCTGACCCAGCTGCTCCTGCCCGGCATGCTCGAGCGCGGTGAGGGCCGGCTGGTCAACATGCTGTCCGAGGCTGCCTTCACGACGCCACCCGCTCCCGCCGGCGCCGGCGGGTGGGGCGTGGCCTACGCCGCGGCCAAGGCCGCCTTCCACCGCGTCACGGACATGTGTCATGTGGAGTTCGCGTCACAGGGCATCGCCGCCTTCTCCATTGCGCCCGGCCTGACCTTGACCGAGTCCATGCGGGCCTCGGGCATGGACGAGGTGCTCGTGGGCGCCGGTCACGTGCCGGCTCCGCCCGAGGTGGCCGGTGAAGTCGCGGCCTGGCTGGGCGATGAGCCTGACGCCCTGCGCTACGCCGGCCAGATGGTGTCGTCGCGCAAGCTGTGCAAGGAGCTCTCGCTCGTGCCCGGCTGGCCCCCGCCCCGCCCCAGCTAGTTCCCGCGGGCCGCGCCGCCGAATCGGGGCAGCCCCATCGGGTTGGGGAAGGGCAGCAGACCAGAGGCGACGACATCGGCGGCACAGGCGCTGAGCGCACCGTGCAGTTCCTCGAGGGCCAGGTCGCTCAGGGCTGCATATGCGGGCTCGGCCAGCTCGTCGGTCAGCTCCTCGACCCGGCCGTGCAGGGTGCGACCGGCATCGGTGGCCCTCCCGTCGGCATGCACCAAGCCCGCGCCGGTCAGCGTCGCCACCGCACCGTCCCAATCCGCCTCGCTCCAGCCTCTGTTGTCGCGCAGCACCTCGACCGGGATCGCCTTGATGCCGGCAGCCAACACGTGCGCCTGCACCCCGCTGAGGCCCTGGGCCACCAAGGCCGCCACATGCCCGTCGCCGCGGTGCTCGCGCAACGTCGTGCAGGCCTGCCAGACCTCGCCGAGCCCCCCGGTCCCGAGCGCCGTGGCGATACGGGGCCAGAGCGAACGGTTGGCCCCCGCCATGACTCGTCCCGCCCCGTCGCATCCCTCCGCAGCCCGTCGGAGGAGGGGCAGCGAGGCCAGCAGAGCAGAGCGGGCATCGGTGCGGCACACCTCGCCCAGCGCCTCCGCCGCCGCAATGGCGCGCACGCGGCACAAGGTCTCCGGCGCCACCGTCTCCCAACAGTCGGGCACGGCCTTGGCCACCATGGCGGGGTGGAAGTTGAAGAAGGTGGCGGCGACGGGGCCCGTGCCGACGCGGCCGAGCGGGGCGGACCGAGCGGCGAAGTACCCCGACCAGAAGCCACGCAGGCCGGCCTCACGGAGCGCCGTCCGGCAGGCCGGTGCGAAATAGGTGACGGCGTGGACGGATTCGACGGCGACCCAGAGGTCGCGGGCGGTGGGCCGGCCCCGCCGTGGGTTCAGCGGTTGACCTGACGTGCGCCCGTCGGCGAACTCTCCGGTTGGCGGATGCCGCCGTTGCTCAACGGCTCGATGTCGATGCGCACGGGCACCGGCTCGGGGTCGAGCTCGTGGCGCTCGTCGTCGGGCCTGGTCGCCGAGGGCACGGTCGAGTACTCACCCTCAGGGGAGAAGTGCACGATCAGCGCGCGCTTGCGCTGCCCGATGTCGTGTACACCCTGCATCTCGCGGCACAGCTGGTAGGCGACGAGACCGCTGATAATGGGAACGATGAAGAACGCGAACCGGAAGAACCAGAGCACGACGTTGAGCGAAATATGGAAGAAGTTGGCCAGGACGTCGGTCGAGCTGGCGGCGAAGAGCGTGAACAGCATGGCGAAGAACGCAACACCGAAAGCCGTGCGCTTGGGTCTGTCGCGCGGGCGGTCGAGCAGGTTGTGCATCGCGATGTCCCCCGTGAACCGGCGCTCGATGAGGGGCCACATGATGGCGATCTGGAACACGATGCCGGGGAAGATCACGGCCGGCAGGAAGACCTCGAGCGGGACGGTATGGCCCCAGAAGGCCAGCTCCCAGGACGGCATGATGCGCAGGGCGCCATCGAGCCAGCCCATGTACCAGTCGGGCTGGACGGCATAGGAGATCTTGGACGCGTCGTACGAGCCGAACTGCCAGATCGGGTTGATCTGGGTGAAGGCGCCGAGAATGGCTGTCGCCGCCGTCACCATGAAGAGGAACCCGGTCGTCTTGGCCATGAAGGTCGGGAACATCGGCGAGCCGACCACGTTGTTCTCGGTCCGGCCCTCGCCCTTGAACTGGGTGTGCTTCTGGCGGACGAGGAGGCCCAGGTGGGCCGACAGCAGGCCAATCAGAACCAACGGAATTATCAAGACATGGATGATGAAGAAGCGCGGAATTATGATGCCGGTCCCTGGGAATTGGCCGCCCCACAGGAACGTCACCAGGTAGCTGCCGACGAAGGGGATCGACTCGGCGATGGAGTACCCGATGCGCAGCCCGGTGCCCGAAATCAGGTCGTCGGGGAGCGAGTAGCCGATGAAGCCCTCCAGGATGGCCAGGATCAACATTGTGGTGCCGATGATCCAGTTCAGTTCGCGCGGCTTGCGGAACGCTCCGGTGAAGAAGATGCGGGCCATGTGCACGATGATCGACCCGGTGAAGATGTCGGCCGCCCAGTGGTGCATTTGGCGGATCAACAGGCCGCCGCGCACGTCGAAGGAGATGCTGACGGTCGACTTGTAGGCCTCCGAGACCCACTGGCCGTCGAGGGGCTTGTAGCTGCCGTGGTAGATGACCTGCTGCGTCGACGGAATGAAGTAGAGCGACAGGAAGACGCCGGTGGCCATCAGCACCACGAACGAGTAGAGCGAGATCTCGCCCAGCATGAAGGACCAGTGGTCAGGGAAGATCTTGTCCAGGAAGACGCGGCCGCCCTTGGCGACACCGAGGCGGTCGTCGAGCTCCCCGACGGCCTGACCCACCCGCCCGTAGGGGCCAAGGGCCTGCTTTTTGTTGCGCTTGGTGGTCGCGGCGGTGTTGCTCACGAGTTCCGCTCCCAGAAGCCGGGGCCGATGGCCTGGTCGTAGGGCGCCATGGCGATGAGGTATCCATCGTCGTTGAAGCCGAGGTACATCTGCGGCAGCGGCCGGGGCGCCGGGCCGAACTGGGGCACCGCACCATTGCGCACGTTGAACATCGACTGGTGGCAAGGGCACACGAGCAGCTCGAGCTGCTGCTCGTAGAGGCCCACCGGACAGCCGAGGTGGGTGCAGACCTTGGAGTACGCGACGTAGCCGGCCGGAGTCCAGTTCTCGCGACCCGGCTCGGTCGTGAAGGGTTGGTCCGACACTCTGATCAGCACGGTCTGGTCGACCGCCTGCCCCTGGTCACTGATGAAGCCGGTCTCGGTGTTGACCGTGTCTTTGGGGTAGACGGTCATGATGCCACCGACGACCAGGGTCTCCTTACGCACGGGACGGCCGCTGGAGTCCACCAGGACCATGCCCTTGCGCCAGCCGGTCGTCTCCAGGGACGTCCCGGGCACGGGCCCGAGTGAACGAATCAGAGGGAAGGCCGCGACAATCCCGAAGACGCCGGCGCCTGCCGCGAAGAGCCCACCGAGCACGCGGCGGCGCTTGACGACGACGGCAGAGCGCTCCACCAGAGCGGCCGACATGACGTCGCGCTCCTCGGGGGTCGAGGCGAGCGTGTGGCGTTCCTCCACGAAGGGGCCCTGCGGCATGAGGTACTTGCCCCAAGCGGTCAGGCCGAATCCCAGTGCGAACAGGCCGATGCCGAGCGCGCCGCCGAAGATCCAGTCGCTCCAGTTCTGCCAGTAGGCGGCGCCGGCCACGCCGAAGAAGACAATGGCGAGGAAAAGAATGACGGCGATGATCTGCTCGGTGCGCTCGGGATTCTTCGCCGCGTCGCCCATGTGCGGGTCGCTCAGGGCGGCAACCGGCATCGGCACCCGCGTGCGCGATGGCTGGTGGTCTGCGTCGCTCACGCGTGCTCCTGTCCGCTCTGGGCGTACTCTTGCGCCTTCGCCGGATCAGGGTCGTCGCCACCCTCGGTGTGCTCGTCGTCATCGTCATCCTTTGGCGAGCGCTCGCCTATCCAGAAGCAGATGAGGGCCAGGCCACCGACTCCGATGAGCAGGGCGACGAAGCCTTCCGCCACCGGGCCGACGCCGCCGAGCGCGACTCCGCCCGGGTTCTGGGGGTGCTGGAGCTTCTCGGTGACATAGGCGGTGATGTCGGCCACTTGGGCGTCACTCAGGTTGCCCGAGAAACGCGGCATGTTGGCCGGCCCGGTGCGGACTGCCTCGGCCACTTGTTGGGCCGTCACCTGGCGGTCCTGCAGCGACGGGGCGTTGGTGCCGAAGGCCAGCGCGTCGCCCGATCCCTCAATGGTGTGGCAGGCGGCGCAGTTGAGCGAGAACAGGTCCTGGCCGACCGACTGGTCTGCCCCGCGCAGGTGCGGGTTGGGCACGGCGGGCACGGAGGGGTCGAGCGAGTTGACCCAGGCGGCGAGCTCCAATGCCTGCACGGGCGTCAGGCGGGAGGGCTTGCGCTCGGCCTCGACCGCCTTGACGTCGGTGGCGGGCATGCGGCCCGTGCTCACCCAGAAGTCGACCGTAGCGGCGCCCACACCCTGCAGGTTCGGGCCGATGGTGGCCTGCCCGTCGGGGCCCACGCCATTGGCGTCGTTGCCGTGGCAACTCGAGCACGTCTGGGCGAACAGCTGGCGCCCGGCCGAGATGAACGACTGCGGCGGGTTGGAGTACGTGATGGCGGTGTTGCCATAGGAGATGAGGTGGCCGTTGAGGCACGTCTTCGAGTTGCTCAGGAAAGGGTTCCCGGCATTGGGCACTGCGTTGGTGACGCCCTTGACGCTGACCGTGCCGCAGGCGCGTGTCGTGACGTGACTGGGGGTGATCGAAACCTGGTTCGCATCCGCATGGCCGCTGGCGCTCGCGGTAGCGCCCGGGAAGATCATGGCCAGCGACGCCAGGGTCGCCACGCCGAGAAGGCCTGCCGGCAACAGGAAACGGCTGCTCATCGTCTTCCTGAGTGGTGCGCGCACGCCTCGCATTCCTACTTGAGAAGGAACAGGCAACTGTAGAGCCCGACCCACACGATGTCGACGAAGTGCCAATAGTAGGAAACGCCCTGGACGGCCGAGAGTTCACCCGGGTCGCCACCGACGTTGCCGCGCAAACGGCCGAGGAGGAAGACCATGGCGACCAGCCCGATGAAGACGTGCAGGCCGTGCAGTCCCGACATGATGTAGAAGAGCGACCCGTACGAGTTGGTGTACCAGCGGGTAGTGCTGAACAACCACTCGTAGACCTGGTTCCCGAGGAACGCGACGCCGAGGAAGATGGTGGCGACGATCCAGATGCGGGCCGACCGTCGCTTGCGCCACTCCAGCTGGAACACGGCCCGCTGCATGGTGAAGCTCGAGGCCACCAGCACCACGGTGAAGGCTCCTGCTCGGAGGGTGTCGAGGTCGGTGCCCGCCGGCGGCCAAGGACCGATGGTGTTGGCCCGGATGGTGAAGAAGGCGGCGAAGAGGCCGCTGAAGAACATCAGCTCGGACCCGAGCCAGATCATCACGCCGATGGCCAGCATCGGAGGCCGGTCGTGAACGATCTTTCCCTGTGGAGCGGGGACCTCCGCCGAGAGAGCCTGTGTCACAGATGAATTTCTAGTCGACCCGGGCGCGACCACGCCAACTAGGAGGGGTGGGAATTCCGGCTCGGGTCGGGGGTCCGAAGGCCCAGGTCAGCGCAACTCGACGGGGAGCGGCTCGGCGTGCAGCACGGTGAGGCGCCGCGTCGGTCTCGTGAAAGCGACGTAGAGGGTGCGCAAGCCCCGTGTAGTCGGGACCGGCGGCCCTTCGCCGGCGAGATCGTCGCCGACCGCGGCGATCAGCGAGGGCTCGACGACGATGACCGAATCGAACTCGAGACCGTTCGTCTCGTCGGCCGGCAGGACCACCAGGCCCGCGGCCAGGCCGTCGCCCGAGGGGTCCCGTGGGTCGACGGGATGCAGGCCGGCCTCGTCGAGCCACCGCGTCAGCTCCGGCAGCATCACCGCCGGGCCGAGCACGGCCACCCGGCCGGGCGCCACGGCCGCCACCTCTTCTCGGGCCAGTTCGGTCAGCGCTTCGCCCAGGCCGAACCGGCTGGTGGCGACAATGCGGGGAGGGAAACCCGACTCGCGCACGGGTCGGGGCGGGGAGATCTCGGGTGCGGCCACGGCCAGGACCTGGGCAGCCAGTGCCACGACCTCGGCCGGGGTTCGGTAGCTCACCGTGAGCTCCACCAGGCGCGGCGGGCGCTGGGGGGTCAGGTGGCGGGTGATGTCATCCCACCCGGCCGGGGCCCAGGGCCCGGTGGCCTGGGCGATGTCTCCCACGACGGTCATGGAGCCCGAGAGCGACCGGCGGGCCAGCATGCGCAGCTGCATGGGCGAGAGGTCCTGCACCTCGTCGACCACAATGTGGCCGAAGGCGCGCACCTCGTCCTCCGCCGCGGTCACCACGGTGGAAACCGGCTCGGGCGAGGCCGCCAGGCCCTGCGGCCAGAACCCCATTTCCGACGCCATCCCCTCCTCGGCCCGCTTGGCCCGCGTCCGGGTGGGTCGTCCCCGGCGGGGTCCCAGCAGGGTGCGTGCCTCGTCGATCAGGGCCGCGTCGCCGACGGTCCACTGCACCGTGTCGAGCGATGTGCTGCGCGGCCGGTACAGCCGCTGCATGTCCGTCGCGCTCAAAATGCCCTTGCCGGCGGCGGTCAGTAGGGCCCGGGCGCCCAGGAGGTCGTGGAGGAATTCGTGGGCCGACAGGCGGGGCCACATGCGGTCGAGCGCTTCGGCGACCTCGGGTACCCGGCGGAGCCGCTGCGCCAGGTCCTTCTGCTCGTCGGCCGTGGGGGCCTCGTCCTCCCCGTCGAGACCGTCCGCCCCGTCGAGACCGCTCCGTTCGAGCCTGGCCCGGTACTCGTCCGAGAGCGCGCGCAGGACTTGGGACTCCACGAAACGGCGCCGGACATTGTGCGTCCCGGGCCGGCGCCGCGCCATGCCCACGATGTCCTCGGTGAACTTGGCCCGGAGGCGCAGCACGCCGGCGCCGAAGGGGACCTCGACGTCCTGGCGCAGCGGGCGCTCCCGGGTGCGCACGGCCCTGGTCAGGACCTTGACCATACGCACGTCGCCCTTCAGCTTGGCCACCGCCGGGTCGTCGACGCCGCGGACGCGGACCTCGGGCACCAGTCCTGCCACCGTCGACAGGCTGACCCCGGTCTCGCCGAGGGAGGGCAGCACCTGCTCGATGTAGCGCAGGAACAACGGGTTCGGCCCGACGACCAGCACGCCCTGGCGCTCCAACGGGAAGCGGTGCGTGTAGAGGAGGTAGGCAGCCCGGTGCAGCGCGACCGCGGTCTTCCCGGTGCCCGGCCCGCCCTGAACGACGAGCACCCCGGGCAGCGGCGAGCGGATGATTTCGTCCTGCTCGCGCTGGATGGTCCCGATGATGTCGCCCATCTGCCCGGTACGGGCCTGGCCGAGCGCCGAAAGAAGCGCACCGGGACCGCCGAGAACCATGCCTTCGGAGAGGAGTCGCTC
>DATCEZ010000003.1:0-3440 GCA_036509775.1 Acidimicrobiales bacterium | reverse complement strand
CGACGAGATCGTGCGGCGCCACGTCGCCACCCAGGAACTCACCGTCGAGGCGGCGCTGCGGGGCGATCGCACGCTGGCGGGGGAGGCCTTCTCGCTCGACCCCCTGGCCGGCCGCGGCGACCTGCGCGCCACGGACGCCATGGTCGACGAGCTCCTCTCGGGCACGGCCGAGTGGCTGCCCCAGTTCGCCACCCGCTGAACGGCACCCCGGGAGGAACGCGCATGCGCATCGGATTCATCGGGCTGGGGGCCATGGGCCTGCCCATGGCCGGCCACCTGGTGGCGGCGGGCCACGACGTCACCGTCGCCTCACGGAGCCGCGGCCCGATCGACGCTGCCGTGGCGCAGGGCGCGGCCGACGGCGGCACGCCGCTCGGCGTCGCCGAGACCTCCGACGTCATCATGCTCTGTGTCCCCAATTCGCCCGAGGTGACGGAGGTGATCGACGCCATGCTGCCGGCGCTCGGGCCGGGTAAGACCGTCATCGACACCTCCACCATCGACCCCGAGGTGGAGCGGGCGCAGCACGCCCGGGTGGCCGAGACCGGGGCGCGCTACCTGGACGCCCCGCTCTCGGGCGGCACCGCCGGCGCGCAGAAGGGCACGCTGACGCTCATGGTCGGCGGCGATGCCGCCACCCTGGCCGACATGGAGCCGGCGCTCGACCCCTTTGCCGGTCTGGTGGTGCACGTGGGCGGCCCGGGCATGGGCCAGGTCGTGAAGCTGTGCAACCAGGTGATCTACGCGGCGCAGATGACGGCCACGGCCGAGGCGACCGCCATGGCGGTCCGGTCCGGCGTCGACATGGAGAAGCTGCTGCTCGTCCTCACCCACGCCACCGGTGACTGCGTGGCGGTGCGCACCCGCTTGCCCGTGCCCGGCGTGATCCCCGAGAGCCCGGCATCGAACGGGTGGCAGCCCGGCTTCATGACCGACCTCATGGCCAAGGACCTCGACCTGGCCATGGCCTACGCCGTGCGTTGCGGCGTGCCGGTGCCGACGACGGCCACCGCGCGCCAGCTGCTGACGGCCGCCAGCACCGCCGGCTACGGGCGGGAGGACTTCTCTGCTGTGGCCAAGGTCGTGCTGGCGTTGTCCGGGGCCCAGTGACGACGCCGTTGCCCACGCCATCCCTCATTTTGGCGGCGGACCATCGCGCCCGGGCCGTCCTGACCACCGAGAACTGGGCCGAATTCTTCGGGTCACTGGCGCAGGCGCTGCCCTCGTGCGACGGCATTCTGGCCACCGCCCAGCCACTGTCCGGCCTGGCCGCGGCGGGCCACCTCACCGCGGCGCACCGCACGTACCTCTCCATCAACCGCACCGGGTTGGCCGGCTCCGCCTTCGAGCTGGACGACCGCCTGGTGGCCAGCGTGCCGCGGGCGGCGGCGGACGGGTGGTCGGGCGTGAAGCACATGACCCGCATCGACATGGACGACCCGATCACGGCGTCGGCGCTCGAGTTGCTGGGGCAGGTGCTCGAGCAGGCGAGCGCGGCCGGGCTCGAGGCGCTCATTGAGCCGCTCGTGTGGGATCAGGGACGGATCCGCCGCGACCCCGATGCCATTGTGCTGGCCTCGGTCATCGCCCACGACATGGGCGCTCCGGTCATAAAGGTCCCGGTGCCCGCCGTGGCACCGGGCGCGGAGCGCCAGCGGGCCGTGGCCCGGGTGGTGGCCAGTGTCAGCGTGCCCGTCCTCTTCCTGGGCGGCCCGCGCACGGCGGCCGGGCGGGCGCCCGTGCTCGACGAGGTACGCGACGTGATGGAGGGTGGAGGCGCCGGCATGGCCATGGGACGCACGATCTACCAGGACCCCGACCCCGCCGAGGCGGCCGGTCTGGTCCACGACCTGGTGCACGGCCGGTGATCCTCACCATCGACTTCGGCACGTCGGTCACCAAGGTGGGCCTCTGGGGCGACGAGGGGCTGGTGGCGCTGGCGCGCGCCGACCTGACGACGACCTACCCCCAGGTGGGCTGGACGGAGCAGGACCCGCTGCGCTGGTGGACGTCGCTCGTGATCGCCTGTGCCGAGGCGCGGGCGCAGGCGCCCGTGGCCTTCGGCGAGGTCGACGTGGTGGCCTGCTCGGGCGCCCGGCAGACCTTCGTCCCCGTGTCGGCGGAGGGCGACCCCATCGGCAAGGGCATCTTGTGGTCGGACCACCGGGCCGCCGCCGAGGCGCGGCTGCTGGCCACGCAGATGGGCGGCGACGACATCAACCGGGCCCGCACCGGCATTCCGCTCGACGCCGGCGCCGTGGCGGCGAAGCTGGCCTGGCTGGCGGCGCACCAGCCGGAGCGCATTGCCGCGGCGCACATGTTGTTGGCGCCCCGCGACTTCATCGTCTACCGCCTGACCGACCAGCTGGTGACCGACGCCACCTTCGCCTCGCGCAGCGGGCTCTACGACTTCGACGGCAACGTCGTGCGCGAGTTGGCGGGGCCAGCTCTCGGCAAGCTCCCGAGCGTCGTGCCGTCCGACACCGTCGTCGGCCAGCTCAAGCCCGTGCCCGCCGCCGAGCTGGGGCTGCGTCCGGGCGTGCCCATCGTCCTGGGTGCGGGCGACCGCCAGTGCGAGGTCCTCGGCTCGGGCGCATCGGAGCACCACCCCATGGTCAGCTGGGGCACCACGGCCAACGTGTCGGTGCCGGTGCAGGAGCGACCCGTGCCGGCGCCGGTCGGCGCCGTGGTGACCCGGGCCGCCGACGGGGGCTGGCTGCTCGAGGGTGGCCTGTCGGCCGCCGGCTCCTTCTTGGCCTGGCTGGGGCGGCTGCTCGACGTCAGCACCGAGGAGCTGGGCCGCATGGCGGCGGAGAGCGGGCCCGGCGCGCGCGGCGTCGTGGCCGTGCCCTGGCTCGACGGGGCCCGCGCCCCGTGGTGGCGCGACGACGCCAGGGCCGGGTTCATGGGGCTCGGCGCGGCGCACGGGGCGCCCGACATGGCCCGCGCCGTGGTGGAGTCGGTGGCCTGGGACGTGGTGCGGGTGATGGAGGTCGTGACGGTCGGGCGCCTCGGGGGCTCGACCGCCGAAGGGGTGACGCTCGGTGGCGCCGGGTCCGGCCTGCCGGTGTGGGTCGAGGTGCTGACGTCGGTGCTCGGCCTGCCGGCGCTGCGCCACCGCTCGGGTGAGGCCGCGTCGGCCGGCGCGGCACTCCTGGCCGGCAAGGCGCTGGGCATGGGCCTCACGCTCGACCAGATCGATCCGGTGGCGGCGGTGATAGAGCCGACCCCTTCCGCGGTCGAGTTCTACCGCGCCCTGCGGCCGCGGGTGGACCACGTGGCCGAGGCCGTGCTGGCCGCCACGGAGTCGTTGCCGGGATCCGGTCCGCCCGCGCCCTGACCGTGCGCGTCGAGCTGGCCTACGGGCGCCACGGGACGACGGTTGAGGTCCCCGACGACGCCGAGGTCATTGCGCCGCTCGACGAGCCCGGCCTGGACGA
>DATCEZ010000002.1:0-6898 GCA_036509775.1 Acidimicrobiales bacterium | reverse complement strand
CCGAGCCGGTGCGCCTGCAGTCCCTCGCCTCGATCGCCCAGCGCGGCCAGGGCTACGGCATCCCCGCCATGCAGGTCGACGGCAACGATGTCCTGGCCGTCCTCGCCGCCACCCGACTGGCCCTGGCGCGTGCCTCGGCCGGAGAGGGCCCGACCCTCATTGAGGCGGTGACGTACCGCATGGGCCCGCACACCACCTCGGACGACCCGACGCGCTACCGCTCGAATGCCGACGACGAGGAATGGCGGGTGAAGGACCCGTTGGCGCGTCTCTCCGCGTTGCTGCACGCCGAAGGTCTGGCGGACGACGCCTTCGATGAGAGTGTCGACGCCGAAGCGGACGTTGTCGCCGCCGCGCTGCGCCACGGCTGCCCGGCCATGCCCGACCCGGAGCCGGCCGACGTCTTCGCACATGTCTACGCGGAACCACACTCGCTGGTGCAGGAGGAGAAGGAGTCCTACCTGGCCTACCTGGCGGCGTTCGACGAGGACACCTGATGTCGACCATGTCTCTCGGGAAGGCACTCAACAGCGGGCTCCGGCGGGCGATGGAGCACGATCCCAAGGTCGTATTGATGGGGGAGGACATCGGCAAGCTCGGTGGCGTGTTCCGGGTCACCGAGGGACTGCAACGTGACTTCGGCGATCGCCGCGTCATCGACACGCCTCTGGCCGAGTCCGGCGTCATCGGCACCGCGGTCGGGCTGGCGATGCGCGGGTACCGACCGGTGTGCGAGATCCAGTTCGACGGCTTCATGTACCCGGCCTTCGACCAGATCGTGTCGCAGGTCGCCAAACTGCACTACCGCAACGAGGGACGGGTGACGGTGCCGTTGACCATCCGCGTGCCCTTCGGCGGCGGCGTGGGCGCCGTCGAGCACCACTCCGAGTCACCCGAGGCCTACTTCGCCCACACCGCGGGGCTGCGTGTCGTGACGCCGAGCAACGCGGCCGACGGCTATCGGATGATTCAGCAGGCGATCGCCTCGGATGATCCCGTCGTGTTCTTCGAGCCCAAGCGGCGCTACTGGGAGAAGGGCGACGTTGACGACGACGAGGATAACGCCGACGACTCGTCGGTGAGCGAGGTCCCGCTCGGCCGCGCCGCCATCGTCCGGGAGGGCAGCGACGTCACCCTGGCGGCGTACGGTCCCATGGTGGCCACCGCGCTCGACGCGGCTCGCATTGCGGAGGAGGAAGGCACCTCCCTCGAAGTCATCGACTTGCGCTCCCTCTCGCCGATCGACTTCGCCACCCTGGAGGCGTCCGTACAGAAGACCGGGCGCATGGTGGTCGCCCACGAGGCCAGCGTGTTCTGCGGGCTCGGGGCCGAAATCGCAGCCCGGATTTCCGAGCGGTGCTTCTTCCACCTGGAAGCGCCGGTCCGTCGCGTCGGTGGCTTCGCCACGCCGTACCCGGCCTCGCGGGCCGAGCACCATTTCCTCCCTGACGCCGACCGCATTTTGCACGAGGTGGACCGGTGCCTCCGGCCATGAGCACGGCCCGGCCGTTCGCGCTGCCCGACCTCGGCGAGGGACTGACCGAGGCCGAGGTCGTCGCCTGGCACGTCGCGGTCGGCGACGAGGTGACGTTGAATCAGGTCCTGGTCGAGGTGGAGACCGAGAAGGCCGTCGTCGAACTGCCCAGCCCATTCGCCGGCACGGTCGTCGAAATCCTTGCCGCGGCAGGGGAGACCGTGCGCGTCGGTGCTCCGCTCATCACCATTGAGGGCGCGGCTGCCCCGATCACGGCGACCAAGGTCGGTACCGCTGCAGACGGAGCCGCTGACCCGGGTGCGGACGCAGACACGCGTGCGGAGGAGGGTGCGGAGGAGAAGGTGCCGATGCTGGTGGGCTACGGACCTTCTGAGGCCCCGCCCAGCCGCCGGCGCCGCAACGGCAGCAGGCATCGCGAACCGTCCGCGCCCGCCCCAAGTCCGGCAAGCCCACCCCCCGCAACCGCGAAGCCACTTGCTGCCCCACCGGTGCGCTTCATGGCGCGCCAGAATGGAGTCGACCTGGCTGACGTCACCGGCCATGGTCCGGGCGGCATCATCACCCGAGAAGACCTGGCCGCGTACGTTGCCGGCGCTGACGCCGACGCGCACGTCCGGATTGGGACCAACGGCCGCAGCGAGCGCGAGACGCGGGCTCCTGTGCGCGGCATTCAGAAGCACATGGCCGAGGCCGTGAGCCGCAGCGTGGCCTCGGCACCGCAGGCCTGCGTCTTCCTGACGGTGGACGCGACGGCCACCGTCGAGCTGATCGACCGGTTGCGACGGAACCGGCGGTTCGAAGGAATCCACGTGACGGCGCTGGCGATCGTTGCCCGAGCCGTCGTCCTCGCCCTGCGCGAGCACCCCGCGCTGAACTCGTCGTGGGACGAGACGGCAGTAGAGGTGGTCTCGAAGCACTACGTCAACCTGGGCATCGCCGTTGCCAGCCAGCGCGGGCTGATCGTTCCGAATATAAAGGACGCGCAGGACCTCACATTCCGGGAGCTGACGGTGGCGCTCGGCGACCTCACCGATGGCGCCCGTGCCGCGCGCTGCACCACCGACGACCTGCGCGACGGCACCATCACCCTCACGAACATCGGCGTCTTCGGGGTCGACGCCGGCGTGCCCATCGTGAACCCCGGAGAGGCCGCCATCCTCGCCGTCGGAGCACTGCAGCAGCGTCCCTGGGCACACGAGGGCGAGCTGGTCCTCCGGCACCTCCTGACGTTGAGCCTCGCCTTCGATCACCGCCTGGTCGACGGGCAGGGGGCGGCGCTCTTCCTGCGCGACGTCGGAGACGTCCTGGCGGATCCCACGAATCTGCTCGCCTTCGGCTGACCCGCACCTGCACCCGCAGCACCGCACCGGCCGTGTCCGCTGCGCTCACAAAGACCATTGCTCTGCGGATCCCGAGGCGCGAGGGTGGAGGCGAGGGCCGCTGACCCCGACAGGCCCGAAGTAGGAGTTGCCATGAGGAGCATCCGGGACGTCATGTGCGAGGACGTCGATGTCCTTCAGACCACGGACACCGCCGCCGACGCCGCACGGTTCCTGGCCACCCACAATGACGACACTGCGCCGCTGTGCCTGAACGACGGCAGTCTGGCCGGGACGATCTCCAGTCGGGACATCGTGGCCCAGGTCGTGGCGAAGGACCGCGACCCGCGGGAGGTCAGCCTGTCCGAATTCGCAGGACCGGCCGATGTGGTGGCACTCGACCTCAATTTCAGCCTCGAAGACGCCGTCGCACTCATGTGCCATCACCACCGCTCGCGTCTCCTGGTATTGGACGACGCACGAGTGGTCGGCTTCGTCACCCGGCGCGACATCGCCCGTTCCATCAGCTTCCAGGTGCCCTGGACCGACAGCTGACCGACAGCTGACCGGGGGCTGCGCCGTCGCCGGCCCCGACGAACTCAGCCCTTCCCGACAGCGTCCGCAATGCTCCGCGCCCGTGCCGCCGCATCGTCCAAGGTGACGATCAGCCGCTCGTAGTCGGCTCCCTCGAGCTCGACCACCACTGCCGGTCCTTTGCCGTGCACGGCGGCGAAGTCCTTGCCGAATTTGCCCCGACGGGTCCCGACGGCGATCACGTTGGGCAGCCCCGTCCCCGGCGCGGATGCCACGCAACTCCGTCCACGGATCGTCAACCGAGCGCACCGCTGTGACGGACGACAAGGACACCCGGATGTCGCCGTGGGCACCCTCGGCCTTCTCCAGGGCGCGTAGGTGCAGTACCAAATCGGCACCGTCGATCTGCAGCTCAGCCACGCCGGGTGAGTTTAGGGAAGCCGGTTAGCCTCGCCCCGATGCCGACCCCGACCTCAACCTCGGCCACAACCCCGGCCCCAAACCCCGCGTCCGCCTGGCCACCACCACCCGGCGGCACCTGGGTCCTCGACCTCGATGGTGTGGTGTGGCTCGCGGGCCGTCCGATCCCCGGCGTGGACGAGGCGGTCGCCCGGCTGCGCGGCGTCGGCGTGCGCGTGCTGTTCGCCACCAACAACGCGCTGCCCACCCGGGCGGAGTTGCAGCGGCAATTGGCGCACTGCGGCATCACGGCCGATGACGCCGACCTCCTGCGCTCGGCCGACGTCGCGGCCGGCCTCCTCCAACCCGGGACGACCGCTGTCGTGCTCGGCGGGGACGGCGTCCTCGAGGCGCTGGCGGCCCGCGGCGTCACCGTCGTGCCCGAGGGACCGGCCGACGCCGTCGTGGTCGGCCTCACCCGCACCTTCACCTACGACGCCCTGACCATCGCCGTGACCGCCGTGCGCAACGGCGCCCGGCTGGTCGGCACCAACGAGGACGCCACCTACCCCACGCCCGACGGCCTGGTGCCCGGGGCCGGGGCCATCCTCGCCGCCGTCACCACCGCCAGCGGCGTGACGCCCGAAGTGGCGGGCAAGCCCCACCGGCCCACGGCCGACGCCATCAGGGCCCGGACCGAGCCGGGCGACCTCCGGGTCATGGTGGGGGACCGCCCCTCCACCGACGGTGCCCTTGCCGTCCAGCTGGGCATTCCCTTCGGACTGGTCCTCTCGGGGGTCACCAAGAGGGGGGAGATCCCGCCCGATGCCGGCGCCGCGGCCACTGCGCCGGACCTCCTCCGTCTGGTGCAGCAGGCCCTGGACGGCACGACCCCTACCTGACCAAAAGTGCTTGCAGCCAGCTAGCACTCCAGATACTCTTGTGCAATGGCAAGCAATGAGCGCATACGCAAATACCTCGATGCAGGGACCGTCCTCGGACAGGTCAGCCGTGGCCGGGCCGAGGAGATCGTGCGAGAATTGGTGAGCGCCGGGGACATCCAGCGCAACCAGGCACAGGAGTGGGTCGACAATTTGGTCGAGCGGAGCCAGAAGTCCAGCGAGCAGGTCCTCGAGCTGGTGCGCCACGAGGTGGCCGTCCAGTTGGAGAAGATCGACCCCAAGTCGCTGGAGTCGTTGGCCAACCAGGTGGCCGACGTCCTGAAGAAGACCGCGGCGGCCGGGCGCAACGCCACCAAGGACGTGACGAACCGGGCCGGCAAGGCCGCCAAGGACGTGACGACGAAGACCGCCAGGACGGCGAAGGACGCCACGAACAAGGCCGGGCAGACCGCGAAGGGTGTCACGGCCCAGGCCGGCAAGGCCGCCAAGGACGTCACCGCGCAGGCGGGCAAGACCGCCACCCGGGCCCGTGACGCCGCCACCAAGGTCGCACCGTCCCGGCTCCCGGGTATCAAGGCGCCGTCCGGATCGGACAAGGCCAAGGCCGACGCCAAGAAGTCCCATGGCAAGAAGGTCTCCGAGGCCAGCGACTCGGCGTCCAAGAAGGCCGCCAGCTGAGCAGCGGGGCCCGCCGCCGGCTCGATGCCGAGCTCGTGCGACGTGGCCTCGTCGATTCCCGGCAGGAGGCCCAGGCGGCGGTCGCCGCCGGCAGCGTCCTCGTCTCGGGCGCCCAGGCCGACAAGCCGGCCCGTCTCGTCGCGCCGGACGAGCCCGTCGTCCTCCTGGGCCCACCGTCGCCCTACGTCGGCCGGGGTGGCCTCAAGCTCGAGGCCGCACTGGAACGCTTCCCGATCGCCGTCACGGGCCGGCGCGCCCTCGATGCCGGTGCATCCACCGGCGGCTTCACCGACTGCCTGCTCCAGCGGGGCGCCGCCCACGTCTATGCGGTCGACGTCGGCCACGGGCAGCTCCATCCGTCCCTGCGTCGGCACCCCGACGTGACGGTGCTGGAGCACACCAACGTGCGGACCCTCACGGTGGCGGAGCTCACAGCGGCCGACACCGCCTACGAGCCCTGCCCGCTCGTGGTGGCCGACCTCAGCTTCATTTCGCTGCGCAGCGTCGTCCTCGCCCTCACCGGCCCGGTGGCGGCGCCCGGAGCCGACCTGGTCCTCCTGGTCAAGCCCCAGTTCGAGGCGGGCCGGGCCGCCGTCTCGCGGGGCAAGGGCGTCATCCGCGACCCCGCGCTCTGGCTCAGCGCCCTCCAGGGCGTGGCGTCCGCGCTGCATGACGCGAAAACCGGCATCATGGGAGCGATGGTTTCCCCCCTGACCGGCTCCGCCGGCAATGTCGAGTTCCTCCTGCACGCCCGCAAGGACGCGGCACCGGGACCGACGGGGCAAGCACTGGCGGGGGAGGTCGCCGCCCTGCTCACCGGCGCCGTGTCGGAGGCGGACGGACTCCTTCCACCGGGCCCTCCGGCCGGCTGACCTTTCGCCGATGGCGACTGTCACCTTCCTGGTCCACCCCGATCGCCCCGACGCGCTCGAGCTGGCCACCGCGACTGCGAGCTGGCTGACCGAGCGGGGGGACGTCGCCCGCATCCTCCAGTTCAGCGGGCCCGATCGGGTCCGCGAGGCGGGCACCGACATCGATCTCGACGACGTCGACCTCGGCGGCACCACCGTGGCCGTCAGCATGGGCGGCGACGGCACCTTCCTGCGCGTGGTGCGCCTGGCCGCCACCGTGGACGTCCCCGTGCTCGGGGTCAACTTCGGCCGCCTGGGCTACCTGCCCGACCTCCTGCCGGACCAGGTGCGCGGCGCCCTGACCAAGGTCTTCGAGGGCAAGGCGATCATTGAGGACCGCTGCGCGCTCGACGTGTCGATCTCGGACCGTTCCCTCGGTGATGGCATCACGGCCTTGCTGGCCCTCAACGAGGTGGTGATCGAGAAGATCGACTTCGGCCACACCATCCGCCTGGCCACCTCGGTCGACGGCGAGCCGGCCCTGACCTACTCGGCCGACGGCCTCATCGTGGCCACGCCGACCGGCTCCACCGCGTACAACCTCTCTGCCGGTGGTCCCATCCTGGCGCCGACCCTGCGCGCCATGGTCCTGACGCCGGTGGCGCCCCACTTCTCGCTCGACCGCAGCCTGGTCCTCACCGAGAACCAGGAAGTCACCAT
>DATCEZ010000001.1:0-13210 GCA_036509775.1 Acidimicrobiales bacterium | reverse complement strand
GTGCCCTGGAAACTCGGCGGTGGGACAGATCTGGACAATTTGGTTCTGCTTTGCAAAAAGCACCATGGGGTGGTGCATAGAAATGGCTGGTCGATGACCGGCAATCCCAACGAGGAGCTGAGAATCGAGAACCCGAAGGGCAGGGTCACGGCGTCGCGCCCTTCGGTGCTCTGGACCAGGGTAACTGCTCCTCGCGCAAAGGCGGGGCCGGCGGGGGCGAGCTGACGCTCTTGCAGCGCGTTGTCCTTGAGACCCTCTTGATCGGGAGTTAAGTGGGCGGCGACGGACTCTCTGTCAGTGCGGTGACGGCCTCGTTGACGCTGGGATAGAAGTGGCTCGGGCCGATGCGCTGCGTCAGGCCACTTCGTTGCAGCATGTCCTTCAGGTGGTCGCCCGTCCGTGCCACGCCGAAGGCGACGTGGGCGCGGCCACAGACGTCGAGGACGTGGCCGAACTCCCGTGATCCGGTGAAGTCCACGTCGGACATTCCGAGCGCATCGAGCACGAGGATCTGCGTGCCCGGCTTGCTGCCGAGCGCCGCGACCACCTCGTCGCGGAAGTGCGCTGCGTTGGCGTACCAGAGCGGTGTCGCGAAAAGCAGCACGAGGACGCCGGGCAGTTCGGTGGCGGAAGGCTCGGCCGACAGCGGCGCCCAACTGGTGGTCCCCGGAAGCCGTCCCAGCTCGTGCAGCTGGGGGCGCGCACTCAATCTGATCCGGTCCAGGATGGCCAGCCCGACTGCGACGCCGATCCCCTGCTCGACCCCGATGAGGACCACCGCGAGCAACGTCACGGAGGCCAGCCCGAACTCGAAGAGGTCGAAGCGGGCGATGGCACGCAGGTCGGCCGGCTTCAAGAGCCGGATCGCCACGAAGATCAGCACAGCGGCCAGCGTGGCGAGGGGCACGTCCTCGAGGACATTTGCCACGGGAATGAGAAGGAGGATCACCAGGGCTGCTCCGAGCGCGCCGGCCTGGGTGCGGCCTCCGGCGGTGACGACCGCTCCTGTCCGGGGTGGACTGGCGTCGACGGGGAACGAGCCCACGAGACCCGCGAGCACGCTGCCCGCGCCGACGCCGAGGAAGTCCCGGCCGGCATCAGTGTCGTAGCCGCCCTGGTCGGCGAAGGCGCGCGTGGTGGCCGCCGTCTGGGTCACGACGACCAGCGCGACGACGGCCGCCAGCGGCGCCAGGCTTCCGAGCGTGGACCACGACAACCCCGTCAGGCCGATGTGGGGGGCGCCGCTTTGGACGGTGCCGAGCACGGCCACACCGTGCGCCTGCAGCCCCAGCGCTGCCACGAGTGCGGTGGAGCCGACCAGGCCGATCAGGCCGCCGGGGATATGACGATTGAGACGGGCGCAGACGAACATCACGACCAGGACGCCGAGGCCGATGGCCAGCGTCCAGCCGTTGACCTCGTCAAGGTGGGTGACGACGTAGCCGAAACGGTGGGCATTCGAGCCCGTGGTGGGCGGCAACCCCAAGAAGTCGGGGAGCTGATGGATGATGATGATCACGGCCACACCGGAGAGGAAGCCGGTCACGATGGGCGTCGACAGGAAGTCGGCGATCCAGCCGAGGCGCAGGATGCTCACCAGCATCACCATCAGCCCGACCATCACGGCCAGGATCCCCACCAGCTCGATGTAGTGGGTCGAACCGGTGAGGGCGAGGGCGGACACTCCGGTGGCGAACAGCGGCGCGATGGTCGAGTCGGCTCCGACCGACATCTGGGGGTTGGAGCCGAGGAAGGCGAAGACGACCGTTCCTGCGACGAAGGCGTAGAAGCCCGTGATCGGCGGCATGCCGGCCAAGCGGGACGTGGCCAGCTGCTCGGGAACGGCGATGACCAGGAGCATGAGCCCAGCCAGCAGGTCGCCGCTGACCCAGGCGCGCTGGTAGCCGTGCAGCGACACGAAGGCCCTGAGACGGCGCATGCGACATCATCGCCCACCGGGGTGTCCATCAGATTGACCCAATTGAATAGTCTCGGAGCCGACGGCATCGCCGGCTCCCTCGGCCCTGTCGTCCCAAGGAGGCAACACCCCATGAGCGACTACCCCTACGCCGACCGCTTCGCCATCAACCGCGTGCTCCCGGAGAAGGGCATGAGCCGGGAGGCGGTGCTGGCCGAACTGCGCACGATGGCCACGGAGGAAGACGCCTTCTGGGAGACCGGCAAGTGCTCGGGCACCATGTATTGCGGCGACCACGACCACTACCACTTCATGAACGAGGCCTTCGGCCTGTTCGCCCACGTGAACGTCCTGCAGCGGGACATGTGCCCGAGTGCGACGAAATTCGAAGCCGAGATCATCGCCATGACGCTCGACCTGCACCACGGGGAAGCGGCAAATGATCCGTGCGGGCTGGTCACCACGGGCGGGACCGGCAGCATTCTGCACGCCATCCTCGCCTACCGTGAGCACGCTGCCCAGACGCGTGGAGTGACGCGGCCGAACGTGATCAAGCCCGAGACGGCGCACCCCGCCTTCGACAAGGCCTGCCACCTCTTCGGCGTCGAGTTGCGGCGAGCACCGATCGACCCGGTCACGACGCAGGTGGACGTGGACTGGGTGCGCGATCACATTGACGATCAGACCGTCGCCCTGATCGGGTCAGCCTGCAACTACGGCTACGGCACCGTCGACCCGATCAGCGACCTGTCCGATATTGCGCTCGAGCGTGGTATCGGGCTCCACGTCGACGGTTGCCTGGGCGGCTTCATCCTGCCCTTCGGCCGCGAGCTCGGGTACGACATTCCGCCGTTCGACTACTCGGTGCCGGGCGTGACCTCCATGTCGGCTGACACCCACAAGTACGGCTACGCCTTCAAGGGCTCCTCGGTCCTCACCTTCCGCACCAAAGCCCTCAGGAATGCCCAATATTTCTACCTGACGGATTGGAGCGGGGGGAAGTACACCTCACCGGGCATGGAGGGCTCGCGGTCGGGCGGGCTGATCGCAGCAACCTGGGCCGCCATGATGCAGTACGGCCACGGCGGCTACCTGGGCTACGCGCGGGAGATCTTCGAGACGTCGACGGCGATGCAGGCCGCGGTCACCTCGCACCCCGAGCTGCGCCTCGTGGGAAAGCCCACGTTCCTCTTCTCCTTCACCTCCGACGAATTCGACATCTACCACGTGAACGACTTCATGCGGACGAGGGGATGGCGCTTCAACGGGCAGCAGTACCCCAACGCCTTGCACATGGCGGTGACGAGACCACAGACCCAGCCCCAGGTCGTGTCCGAGTTCACCGCCGATCTTGCCGACGCGGTGGCGTACGCCAAGGAGCACGCCGATGAGGCACCCCGGTCGGGAGCAATCTACGGTGGGGTCGCCGGAGGCATGACCGAGGAGGCGGACGAATTCATCCGCGCCGTCATGGCCGACATGCTCGATGGGCAGTCCACCATCCCTGCCTCGTGATGGCGTGACCGGGTCGCAGATCGTCCTCATGGAGGGATGCGCAGCGGCGCAGGCGGCACTCCTGAAAGACATCGCCGATCTGTCCGACGACGCGGCACGTCGACCGAGCCGGCTGCCGGGGTGGACGGTGGGGCACGTGCTGACCCACATCGCCCGCAACGCCGACAGCCTCGTGTGGCGGTTGGAGGGCGCGGCGCAGGGGGAACTGCGAGATCAGTACATAGGCGGGCTCGAGCAGCGCAGCAGCGACATCGAAGAGGGAGCCGCCCGACCGGCGGCCGAACTGGTGCGCGACGTGCGGCAGTCCGCGGACGCCGTCGACCGGGTCATGGCCGGCCTCTCCCCTGCGGCGTGGGATGCGCCGTCACGGACATCGAGGGGCGTGGTGGAGGACTCACGTGACGCGGTGCTCTCGCGGTGGAGGGAGGTCGTCGTGCATCACGGCGATCTGGGCCTGGGGCCCGTGCCGCTCCCGCCCGCGCTGGTCGAGATCTGGCTGCCGCAGGAGCTGCCGCGTCTGGCGGAGAGGAGTGACCCCGCCGAGTTGCTGTCCTGGGTGATCGGACGCGGCGAGCCGCCCGTCCTGTCCCCCTGGTGATCAGGTGGAGACGAACGCGTTGCCCGAGCGGTCGACGGCGATGCAGTAGGACACGGTCGGGCACGAGATGCTCGTCAGGGCGTGGCCGTTGTCGATGAGGGTGCCCGAACTCCACGTCGTGCCGTTGTAGGCGAAGACCCGGCCGATGGAGTCGACGGCGCGGCAGAAGGTGGTCGTCGGACACGAGACGGCGGTCAACCCCGAGGCGTTGCTGCCGTTGAGGGGTGGCTCGGTGGCGATGGACACCGGGTTGGAGAAGGCGGACCCGTTCCAGGTCAGGACCGCTCCGTTGCTGTCGACCATGACGCAGAACGTGGTTGAGGGGCAGGAGACCGAGTTGAGCTGGCCCTGGCTGTCGATGTCGCCCGGCTGGGTCCAGGTCGAGCCGTTGAAGATCGAGGGACCGCCCTCGGCGGCGACGCAGAAGGACGGGGACACGCACGAGATCTGGTTGGCGGCCCCCCAGGCGCCCAGATTGCCGGACCAGCCGCTGCCTTTGTAGGCGAACGAGTTCCCCTCGCCGTCGATCGTGATGCAGAACGTGGGCCCGGTGCAGTCAATGGCCGTGATGCCCTGCGCTGCGTTGATCGTGGCCGGGGGCTGCCACGCCGATCCACTGAGGAAGGCGACCTGGTTCAGGTTGGGCGCAGCGACGCAGAAATTGGAGGCTCCGCACGAGAGATAGGCCACACCCTGCGGCGAGGGGGACGGGACGGCCGGTCCGAGCGAGGTGACCTTGTCGAGGAACAGGCGATAGGTCTGTCCGGTGGTCGATCCCATGATGCACGCCGAGGGCGCGGTGCATGTGACGACGGAGAGATTCGTGTTGGCCGCGACGCTGATGGCCTTGGACCATGTGCCGGCGGGACCGGTCGTGGTCGTGGTGGTGGGCGCCGTGGCGCTGGTCGTGGTCGTCGGCGCGGCGCTCGGCGTGTTGCTGTTGCTGCATCCGGCCGCGAGGAACGAAAGTGCCACGACGGCGGCGAGGGACGCCGTGATGGGTCCGACTCGCCTCACTTAGGAGTGCGCGGGGAGACCGTTGGCCTCGAGGGCGCGGTGGCGCGACCATGTATCGAGGACGATGAGCGTCTTGGTGCCCGTGACCCGTCCTCGACGGCGCAGCTGCTCAATGACCTGGCCGAGGCGCTCGACGTCGGGGACCTGGAGCCAGACCAGTGCGTCGGGATCGCCGGCCGTGGTGAAGACGGCCTGCACCTCGGACAGCTGCATCGCCGTCTCCTTGATCTCCTGCAGGTCGGCGGTGCCGGCGAAGCGCACTTCGGTGAAGGCCTGAATCGGGCGGCCGGCCTTGCGGTGGTCGACGACGACGGTGTAGCCGGCGATGACGCCGCTGCGCTCCAACCGTTCGATCCGCCTGGTCACGGCCGAGGCGGACAGCGAAACCTGCTCGCCGATGTCGGCCATGGTCCGGCGAGCGTTCTGCGAGAGTAATTCGATGATGTGATGATCGATCGGATCGAGGTCCTCATTTCCCATGTGTGAAGATTACGACACAGGGCTGTCGTGCACGTTCAGTGCACTACAGGTCATCAAATTTGCGTCTCCGTTGCGTGGGTAGTGGTGAGCAGGCTTTATATCTCTCGCCGGTGGACGGCCACGGCGTAGGCGTCGGTGGGTGAGTACGGCGCCTTGTCCCAGGTCGACCAGCGGTCCTGGAGGACGAGGCCCGCCCCGGCAGCCAGGGAGTCGTGCTGGCCGGGCCCGAAACCTTCGGGCCTTATGGAATAGCCCGTGATGAGGTGTCCGCCCGGGCGCAGCCAGCGTGCGGCGTTCTGTATGACCTCGCCCTCCGTGCCGGGCGCCACGAAAATCAGCACGTTGCCGGCCATGACGATGAGATCGAAGGTCCGGCCCCCGAGGTCCAACCCGGGGTCGGCCAGGTCGCCCTGGAGCCAGGTGAGGGCGGGGGCCTTGGTGCGGGCTTCGGCGAGCATGGCCTCGTCGAGATCGACCCCCATGACGTCGTAGCCCCGTCGGCTGAGTTCGATGGCGACCCGGCCGGTGCCGCACCCTGCATCGAGTATGGAGGTCGGGGCGTAATGGGCGACGAGGGCCGCCTCGCCATGCATGTCCATGCCGGTGGCGGCGAGGTCGGTGAAGCGTCGGTCGTAGTCGGCGCCGCGTGGACGATCACTTTCCTGCCAGCGGTTGACCATGTTCCTTCTTCTTCTTCTTGACCTTGCTGTCGTTTCCCGGTGGGAAGTGTTGGTCGCCCTCAGCGTCGCCGTCGTCGCCATCGTTCTGGGCCGGCAGGGATGACGGCGCCAGCGTTGGACCTTACCTGCCATGGGGTTGTGTCATTGGCCCGTCGAGTCGGTGCGCCTGCAGGGGCTGGGTAGGGTGAGCAGCGTGTGCCTCCTCGTTGTGGCGTCGCAAGTGGTGGCCGGTGAACCGTTGATCGTGGGCGCCAACCGCGACGAAGTCCTGGAACGACCATCGACGGCCGTCACGGTGCTCGACGAAGGGCCGCCGCGGGTGCTGGGAGGGCGGGACGAACTCTCGGGTGGGACGTGGCTCGCCGTCAACGAGCACGGCGTCTGTGCCGGGTTGACCAACCAGCCCATGGGCGACGGCGCGAAAGATCCGTCCAAGCGGTCCCGCGGCGAGTTGCCCCTCGAGCTCGTCCGCCACACCACCGCTGCCGATGCCGTCGACGCGCTCCTCTCGGCATTCCGCCCGGCCGACTACAACGGCTCGTGGCTCCTGGTCGGAGATCGCGACTCGCTGTTCTTCGTCGACTTCACGGGTGCTGACGCGGAGGTGGGCTCGGCGATTTCCCTGCCGCCTGGGATCCATGTGCTCGAGAACCGGGCGCTCGGCGAGACGTCGCCCAAAGTCGACCTGGTGCGGGCCGGACTCGAGGTCCCGCCCGACGGCGACGAGATGACCCACGCGTTTCGTCGTGTCCTGGCGGACCACCGGAACCCCGAGGGCGAGACACGCCCGAACGCGGCGAATTGCGTGCACCTCGACACCTTCGGGACGCGGTCGTCCTGCCTGGTCCGAGTCCCTGCGGGCGACGGCGTACCACGCCTGTGGGTGGCCGACGGCCCGCCCTGCAGGACCGCCTACGAGGACGTCAGCGGGCTGTGGGATCTCCCGGTTGCGCCGCGTTCGGGCACGACAGACCCGGCTTCGAGCCCGGCTTCGACTTAGTCGCGGACGAGCGGCTTGTAGCGCAGCCGGTGCGGCTGATCGGCATCGACGCCGAGACGCTTGTGGCGATCCGCCTCGTAGTCACTGAAGTTCCCCTCCCACCACCGGGCTTCGGACTCCCCTTCGAAGGCGAGCACGTGGGTGGCGATGCGGTCGAGGAACCACCGGTCGTGGCTGATGACGACGGCGCAACCGGGGAAGGTCAACAACGCGTCCTCCAGGGCCCGGAGTGTGTCCACGTCGAGATCGTTCGTCGGCTCGTCGAGCAGGAGAACGTTCCCGCCGCTGCGGAGCACCTTGGCCAACAGCACCCGGTTGCGCTCGCCGCCTGAGAGCTGACCCACCTTCTTCTGCTGGTCACTCCCCTTGAAGCCGAACCCGGCGACGTAGGCCCGGCCATGCAGCTCACGCCCGCCCACAATGATCCGATCCACCCCGCCGGTGATCTCTTCGTAGACGGTGGCGTCGGCCGTCAGCGACTCACGCGATTGGTCCACGTAGGCCAGCTCCACCGATGCCCCGATGGTCAAGCTGCCCGCGTCGGGCTTCTCCTCGCCGACGATCATCCGGAACAAGGTGGTCTTGCCGGCGCCATTGGGCCCGATGACACCGACGATGCCGCCAGGAGGAAGGTTGAACGACAGGCCGTCCATCAGCAGGTTGTCCCCGAAGGCCTTCACGACCCCATCGGCGTCGACGACCTGATCGCCGAGACGAGGGCCGGGCGGAATGGTCAGCTCGACCTTGTCGGCTCGCCTGTCGGCGGACTCGGCCTCGGTCACCAGCTCGTTGTATGCGGTGATGCGCGCCTTTCCCTTGCTCTGCCGGGCCCGCGGGGACATGCGGATCCATTCGAGCTCACGCTCGAGCGACGCTTGCCGGGAGCGGTCGGCCTTCTCTTCGGCCGCCAGGCGTGCCTGCTTCTGCTCGAGCCAGGAGGAGTAGTTGCCCTCCCACGGGATGCCCGCTCCCCTGTCGAGCTCGAGGATCCAGCCCGCCACGTTGTCGAGGAAGTAGCGATCGTGTGTCACCGCCACGACCGTCCCGGGATACACCTGCAGCGTCCGCTCCAACCAGGCAACGGACTCGGCGTCGAGATGGTTCGTCGGCTCGTCCAGCAATAGCAGGTCCGGCTTGGACAGAAGGAGGCGACAGAGGGCCACGCGCCGCCGTTCACCACCAGAGAGCGTGCTCACGTCGGCGTCACCGGGCGGGAGGCGGAGCGCATCCATGGCGATCTCGAACGTGCGGTCGAGCTCCCACGCGCCGGCGGCATCGATCTTCGCCTGCAGGTCGGCCTGCTCCGAGAGCAGGGCGTCGATGTCAGCATCAGGGTCGCCGAAGGCGGCGCAGACCTCGTTGTACCGGTCGACGAGCTGCTTAGCCTCACCGACACCGTCGGCGACGTTCCCGGCCACGTCCTTGGACTCGTCGAGCTGGGGCTCTTGCGCCAGATACCCGACCGTGAAACCCGGTGTCAGCCGGGCCTCACCAGAGAACCCGTCGTCCTCGCCGGCCATGATCCGCAGCAGCGATGACTTTCCCGAGCCGTTGGAGCCGATGACGCCGATTTTCGCCCCCGGATAGAACGAGAGGTTGATGCCCTTGAGCACTTCGCGATCGGGTGGATAGAAGCGCGAGAGCCCGCGCATGGTGTAGATGAACTGGGGAGCCACGGCGACCAGTGTGCCCGATGCGGGACGGGCCGCCGCGCCGGCCCTGCCGCCTACCGTTCCGGCGGGTGCCCGGTCGGTGTCATGGACCAGCGGATCCGGCTGACCCTGCTCTCCTTGACCATGCCCGATCCGACGAACCAGCGGGCCGAAGCCTCGAGCGCCTCGACGGCGGGCCGGGGCGCATACCCCAGTTCCTCGCGGGCCCGGGTCGTGTCGAAGGACATCCGGGAGGTCGACATGCGTGCCGCCTCCAACGGGACGGACGGATGGCGACGGAGGAGTCGCCCCTCGACCAGCTCCGAGACGGCGGCCACGGCCAGGGCCAACGAGTTGGGCACCTTGGCGTAGGGGGCCGGGAGCCCCGTGAGCAGGGCCAGCTCGGCGAGCACCTGCTCGAGCGTCAGGTTCTCGCCACCGAGGATGTAGCTCCGGCCGGTCCGCCCCTTCTCGAGCACGAGCACCTGCCCGGCGGCCAGGTCGTCGACGTGCGCCACGTTCAACACCGTGTCCACGAAAGCCGGCATGCGGCCGTTCAGGAAGTCGAGGACCAGCTTGCCGGTCGGCGTGGGGGCGCGATCCCCCGGCCCGACCGGGAAGGTCGGCAGGACCAGCGACGCCGGCAGCCCCTCCGCAATGGCGCGCAGCACCTCGTGCTCAGCCACGTACTTGGAGCGCTTGTAGGAGCCATACAGATGCCGGACGTCGGGAAAGGAGCGCTCGTTGGCCGAATTCGAGCCCGAGACGTGCTCGAGACCGAGCGTGCCGACGGTGCTGGTGTAGACCAGCCGCTCGACGCCGGCCTCCTCGGCGGCCCCGAGGACGTTCCTCGTGCCGTCGACGTTGATGGCGTAGAAGGCATCGGGATCCCGGGCCCAGAAGCGGTACAGCGCCGCCACATGGAAGACGGCCCGGCAGCCGTTGACGACACTCTGCACGCTGTCGCGGCTGCGCAGGTCACCGACGACCTGCTTCACCTCGAGGCCGTCGAGGTTCGTGGTGTCGGCGCCCGGCTCGACCAGCGCGATCACTTCCTGGTCTCGGGCCAGGAGCTGGCGCGTCACGGCCGAGCCGATGAACCCGCTGGCGCCCGTGACAAGGACCCGGTCTCCGGAAGCGAGCTTCACATCTGCGCCCGGTGCAACGTGCCCTTGGCCATGGTCTTGCCGAACTCGAAGATCAGGCTCGAGCCCCGCTGGGCGCTGGCCAGCACGTCGTCCAGCGCGTCGACGAAGAGGTCGACCTCCTCTTCCCCGGCGATCAAGGGCGGCAGCAGCTTGATGACATTCATATTGTCGGCCGCCACCTGGGTGAGTATGTGGTGGCGGTGGAACAGCGGGGTCACCACCATTTGGGAGAACAGGGCGGGCCTGACCGCCTCCACCATCTTGAAGCGCCGGCGCAGGCCCGGCGTCGAGGGCTCGCCGAACACGAGCCCGATCATCAGTCCCTTCCCCCGCACCTCGTGGAGGAACTCGTACTGCTCGACCAGCGGTTGGAGCGCCTTGGTGAACGCCTTCCCGGTGCGCTGCACCCGGTCGAGGATGTCCTCGTCGTCGAACGCGGCCAGGGTGGCCAACCCCGCCACCATCGCCAGCTGGTTGGTGCTGAAGGTCGAGGAATGGACCACCGCCCTGTCCATGGAGCTGTACACCGCGTCGGACACGGAGGCCGTGCTGAGCATGGCTCCGACCGGAACGAAACCGCCCGAGAGCGCCTTCGAGACGGTGATGATGTCCGGGGTGATGCCGAACTGCTCGTGGCAGAAGAAGGTGCCCGACCGCCCGAGTCCGGCCTGCACCTCGTCGAGGATCATCAGGGCCTTGTGCCGCCGGCACAGCGACTGCGCTTCCTGCCAGAACTCGTCCGAGGCCAGGTTGACCCCCTTCCCCTGAATCGGCTCGGCAATGAAGGCCGCCACGTCGCCCCGACGGAGCTCCCGAGCCAGAGCGGCGGCGTCCCCGAAGGGGATCATTTCGGCGCCCGGAAGAAGAGGGCCGAATCCGGTCCGGAACTCACGACCACCGTTGAGGGCGAGTGCCCCCGTCGTGAGCCCGTGGAACGCGTGGTCGCAGTAGAGGATGCGGGTGCGCTTCGTGGCCGCTCGGGCGAACTTGATGGCGCTCTCCACCGCCTCCGCTCCGGAGTTGGTGAAGAACACGCGCTCGATTCCCGGATGCGACCGGGCCACCAGCTGCTCGGCCAGGACGCCCGAGAGCAAGGAGCAATCCATCTGCACGAGGTTGGGGAGGTCTGCGTCGAGGGCGTCCTTGAGTGCCCGAACGATTGTTGGGTGACTCCGTCCGAGTGCGAAGACGCCGAACCCCGAGAGAAGGTCCAGGTAGCGGTCCCCCTTGTCGTCGATGAGGTAGCAGCCCTCACCCTTCTCGTAGAACCGGTCGAACTCAATCTGGCCGAGAATCTTCGGGAGCTGCGGGTTGATGTACTTCGAGTGAAGAGTGAAGTTCTCACCCTTGCGCTCGTCCAACACCTTCTTCAGATCAAAGGGCATGCAAAGGCTCCAGGGGGTTCGCTCCGGCGGTGGCGACAGGTTAGTAGTGCGCTGCATCCACCGGATCCACAGGAACCACCCTGCGCAGGGCTTCATGCGATGATCATGCATACCAAACATTCGATCGGACGGAGAGGGCATGGCCACCGGGACCCCCAACATTCTGCTCGTCATGGCGGACCAGCACCGGGCCGACGTGATGGGGTGCGCGGGAGACGCGAGCGCCCTCACGCCGTCCCTCGACACGTTGGCCGCGCAAGGTGTCCGCTACTCACGGGTGTCGTGTCAGGGCCCGCTCTGCATGCCGGCGCGTGCGTCCTTCATGACCGAGCGCTACGTACGCGACCACGGCGTGTACACGAACTCGTCGGAGATCCCACCCGACAGCCCGACCTACGCCTGGGCCCTGCGGGAGGCCGGCTATCACACCGCTCTCCTCGGAAAGGCCCACCTCTACCGCGACGAGCTGGTCACCGTCCTCCACATGGACGACATGGCGGGTCGGCTCGAAGCGCTCGGGTTCGCCGAGGTCTTCGAGACGGGCGATAAGTTCGTCGGGAAGATCCCTACCCGGTACACCGACTACCTCTCCAGTCGAGGACTGCTCGAGGCCTACAAGAAGCACGTCGCGGATCGCAGCTACCAGGGTGAGAACGAGGACGGCCAGAACGCCACGAAATGCGTGCCGATGTGGGACTCCACCCCGATGCCCATCCCGCTGCATTCCTACGTGGACGCCTGGCACGGCCAGCGTGCCGTGGAGTGGATCGAGGGCTACGAGCGTCCCGAGCCGTTCTTCCTCTTCGTGGGGTTCCCCGGGCCGCATGACCCCTGGGACGCGCCGGCAGAGGCCGTGGAGCGGTACCGCGGCGTCGACATCACAATGCCCGACTCGACACGGCGTCCCACAATCGAGGGCACGGGCCGCTACGGGGCGCTGCTGAACTCGTTCCTCTGGCTCTCCGACTCCGAGACGATGACCGACGACGCCATCCGGAGCATGCGGACGTCGTACGCCGCCGACATCTCGGTCATCGACCAAGCCGTCGGCGACATGGTCGGCGCGCTGGAGCGCAAGGGCCTGCTCGACACCACGTGGATCATCTACACCAGCGACCACGGCGAAATGGGCGGCAACCACCGCATGATGTCGAAGTGCGTCCTGTACGAGCCGGCCGTGCGCGTGCCACTGATCGTCCGTCCGCCGGGCGGCTGCGCGCCGCGTGTGGTCGACTCGCTGGTCGAGCATCTCGACGTGCCGGCGACCGTGCGGGACATTGCTGGAGCGCCAGACGTCGCACTCTCCGAGGGGCGCTCATTCCTTGCCAGTGTGCATGACCGGGACGCCCTGTCCGCCCGGTCGGTGACGGTCAGCGAGAATTGGGGCTTCGCCGCCTTCGAGACCGACCGCTACAAGCTGGTGGTCGACGAGGACGCGCTCGGGCCCTGCCAGCTCTTCGACCTGTCGGAGGACGCCGCGGAGGACCATGACCTCCTCCCGGATCCCACGGCGGCACCCATTGTGGAAGAGATCATGGAGACGCACGTCCGTCCCTTCTTCCGCACGCCACCCGCACGTCCCATTCCAAGCATCTTCACCGGCGGCTACGACACCTGAGCTCTGCCGCACTGGACCGGCCGGCCGG
This sequence comes from Acidimicrobiales bacterium, assembly GCA_036509775.1. Classification (GTDB taxonomy): domain Bacteria; phylum Actinomycetota; class Acidimicrobiia; order Acidimicrobiales; family RAAP-2; genus Bog-473. The sequence goes on along the minus strand of DATCEZ010000001.1, from coordinate 171 downwards.
CCGGCTCGACGGGCACCACGCTCACGGCCCGTCGGCGTGCTCGGACATACCCGGTGCGCCGGTCGCCTTGGAGCCCTTCTCGAGCCACCGCAGCCCGAGGAGCGGATAGATCAGGACCGAGAGCATGCCGGCGGCGACGAGAGCCGCCGCGTTCTGCGGCTTCATCCGGTG